>CAINOM010000728.1 GCA_903851455.1 uncultured Bacteroidota bacterium
AGGTTTATTCGGAGCTTATTGGTTTTTTGTATCGGTATTTTATTTGCTGCCAACGCAAATGCGCAGGATGCTTACCGCGTATATGTAGAGCCAGACGGTTGGTCAATAGGCACTAATATCGGTATGACCGACCTTTGGGGCAATGTGGGCACACAGTCGATAGTGGACCATTATACCAATAGCCACTATACCGATAAGATGTGCTTTATGGGTGGCCTGTTCGGGCGCTACACGATACACCCGGCACTGGGCATAAGGCTCATGGCGAACTACGGCGTGTTGTATGCCACTGATCAATGGAATGCGGATAAAGCAACTGTAAACAACCAGGTATTGCTGGAAGGAAGTGACCCGGTGCAGCGTTATCTGAGGGCACAGAATGCCAAAGACCAGACTTTTGAAGGATCCTTTGTTTTGGAAGTAACCCCAATGCGTATCAATCCGGAAAGCAAGTCGGCCCGCAGAAGAGGGCAGGTATTTTTGGGTGCAGGCGTGGGTGTTTTTCACTTCACACCATATAGTACAGCAGGCAATGGAACTACTTACATAAAAACTTATGATCTGCACCTGGAAGGACAGGGCTGGGGTGGCAGTTATCCAAAGCAGTATTCACTGTGGCAGCCGGCAATACCGCTTGTGATCGGTTATCGCTGGGATATTGGCCAGCACCTGAACCTGGGCCTGGAGTATATGTACCGCTATACTTTTTGCAAGTACCTGGACGGTGTGAGCGGCAAGTATGTGGACCCACGGGCTTTCTACAGCCATATGTCTCCGGAGCAGGCAGCGCTTGCCGAGTCGGTAGCAGATAAGGAGCCTTACTTTAATAACCAGATACCTAACGTTGCCGGTAACTTAAGAGGCAATGGCGGTAATGACTCCTACTCTACCATTACTATTACCTTCTATTACAAGATACTTACACGCAACAGGATGTGGTGGAGAGCCTAATTTGAAATAAGAGAATTTGAAAATATTAAAAACGGCAGGAGTTCTTCTTCTGCCGTTTTTAAATTATAACCTGGCTCTCCACTCTACTTCAGGGGCATTGTTGATGTGGCTGATGCAGCGGGCCAGCACAAACAAATAAACAGACAAACGATTGAGGTATTGAATAACCAGTGGGCTAATAACCTCATTGTGCTCCTGCATATCTACGCAAATGCGCTCTGCCCTGCGGCATACGCAACGGGCCACATGGCAGGTAGATGAAGCAATGTTGCCGCCCGGAAGGATGAATGCACGCATTTCAGGCAGTACTTCATTCATCGTATCTATTTGCTGCTCCAGCCAGGTGACATCGCTATCGTGGAGATCAGGCAATTTCATTTTTACTTCTTTGTCCGGGTTAGTGGCCAGTATAGAGCCGATGGTGAACAGGCGGTCCTGTATCTCACGGAGCATGGTACTTAAGTGCTCGTTAGCTGCCATATCACTTACCATGCCGAGGTATGAATTCAACTCATCGACCGTGCCATAGCTTTCTATGCGGATGTGGTTTTTGGGTACGCGTACGCCGCCAATGAGGCTGGTACCGCCCTTATCGCCTGTTTTTGTGTATATCTTGAACATAATGTTGCGCCCTGGGGCAATCAAATTTAGAAAGAATATCTGAAGAAAATTTTTCGCGGGGCGAGATTTAACCGCTGAGGCGCAGAGACGCAAAGCGGAAGTACTATCGTGGTGGCTTACGCAAAGACCAAGCTACACATCCCGTTTCCAGGCTGTAGTACCACCGGAGAGGTTGATGAGATTGTGAAAACCAAATGTCTCGAGGCGCTGGATGGCGAGTACGCTTCTAATACCTTTTTCGCAATAGAGTACTACTTCTTTGTCTTTTGGAATACCGCTGAGACTGGCTAATAAGGAGCCCATAGGGATATGGGCGCCGCCAATGTTGAAGGCCTCCCGCTCCCATGCCTCACGAATGTCTATGAGCAGAAAATCCTTTCCTTCAGCGATCCATTGTTTAAGTTGTGAAGGACTAACCTGGTGCATGTGCAAAGGAGTTTGTGGTGATGTATGCTGCGGTTATGACACAGGCGCTGTTAAGGCTTTCCAGAGTTGATCCTTGAGTTCAACGAGGCCCTGGTTGGCATAAGAGGCTATGAATACGTGCGGAATATCCTGCGGCAATGTTTCGGCTATCGCCTGTTTCAGTTCATCATCGAGCATGTCACTTTTGCTGATGGCTATGATAAACTTTTTATGAAGCAGTTCCGGGTTGTATTGTTCGAGCTCGCTGACGAGTATCTCAAATTCATGGGCGTGATCGGCGCTGTCTGCAGGGATCACGAACAGTAGAACGGAGTTTCGTTCGATGTGCCGGAGGAAGCGATGGCCGAGGCCCTTGCCTTCAGCAGCACCTTCTATTATTCCCGGCAGGTCGGCCATGCAGAAAGAGAGGTTGTCCCTGTAGGAAACTATGCCGAGCTGCGGGGTAAGTGTTGTAAACGCATAATCAGCGATCTTGGGCTTGGCAGCACTTACAACAGAAAGTAAAGTGGATTTGCCCGCATTAGGAAAGCCTACAAGGCCTACATCTGCAAGTATCTTCAGTTCCAGTACCTTCCAGCCTTCGTGGCCCATTTCGCCGGGCTGTGCGTGATCGGGTGCCTGGTTGGTAGGCGTGGCGAAGTTCGCATTACCCAGTCCGCCGCGGCCGCCACGAACCCAGATAGCCTGCTGGCCATCTTCGAGTATCTCTACTTCTGTTTCACCGGTCTCTTCATCGCGGGCCACAGTACCCAATGGTACTTCGAGTATTATATCTGCACCATCGTGGCCACTGGAATTGTTTTTCATTCCATTCTGGCCATCCTTGGCAAGGACATTCTTATAATAGCGCATGTGCAGCAGCGTCCATAACTGGGCGTTACCACGCAGTATGATGTGCCCTCCACGTCCACCATTGCCACCATCGGGGCCCGCCATTGAATCAAACTTGTTGCGCTCAAAATGCGACGCTCCCGCTCCACCTTTACCTGAACGGCAAAATATACGGATGTGATCTACGAAATTTCCTTTCTCCACTATGTTACGGGTAGTAAATACTTGTTTATGTGCTTTGTAAGCGTCTTAAATGTATCGGGTATTGTGTGATCTCCCATTATGTGCTCCAGCTTGCCGTGTTCGTTGTAATAGTCTGCAACAGGCTGTGTCTTCGAATGGTATTCTTTTATGCGTTTTGCAATGACCTCTTCATTATCGTCACTGCGGCCGGATGTAAGGCCGCGGCCGAGCAGGCGTTTTACCAGTTCTGCTTCAGGCACATCGAGTGCCAGTACCAGGTGAATTTGCGTTTGTTTGAACTCCAGGAGTTTGTCCAGCGCTTCGGCCTGCGGGCGTGTGCGTGGAAAACCATCGAATACAAAACCACGTGCATCAGGGGTGTCATCTATCTTACCGCTGATCATGCCGATCACTACTTCATCAGGTACCAAAAGCCCCTGGTCCATGTATTTCTTAGCTTCCGTGCCCAACGGTGTGTGCCTGCTTACTTCATCGCGCAACAAGTCGCCGGTAGAGATGTGCTGTAGTTTATAGGTGCTTACAATATTTTCAGACTGTGTGCCTTTGCCACTTCCGGGAGGGCCGAATAACACTAAATTGAACATGAACTTATTAATTGGTTGATGCGCAAAAATAACCATACTTGGGGAATAGTACGCATTTATTTAGTGAAGTTGTTACGCGAGGGCATAATAGCGGTGATGTTGTTAACCCTTTGCAAATGAAGCGCGACTACTTAGCCAGCAATAATTCCTTTACACTTTCATTGGCCTGTTTATATGCCCCGGGTGCAATATCATCCAGCGTTACCTGGCCAATAGCATGTCTTATAAGACGCAGGGTAGGGAAACCCGTTGCCGCGGTCATCTTGCGCACCTGCCTGTTTTTGCCTTCGGTAAGTGTGAGCGATATCCACGATGTGGGAATATTTTTCCGGAAGCGCACTGGTGGTTCACGATCTGCGACATCGGGTGCGGGTGTGATTTTTTTTGCTGTTGCTTTTTTTGTGCGATACTTTTTCCCATCAACACTTATCTCTACGCCATTGCATAATTGTTTGATGGCATCATCAGTAATGTCTCCATCTACCTGCACCCAATAAGTGCGCGGATGTGCAAACGATGGATCGAGCAACTGATGTGTGAGCGGCTTATCATCGGTGAGCAACAGGAGTCCTTCGCTGTCATAGTCGAGTCGGCCGACGGGGTAAATATTTTTAGAAATCTGCGGAAAAAAATGAGCGAGCGTCTTTTTTTCACCTTCGGCAGAAAACTGCGAGAGCACATGATAAGGCTTGTGAAAAAAATAATACTGCTGCATAGAAAATAAGCTGTGGCTTGAAACATGCGCCAGTAAAGGCTTTCGGTAAGGTGCAAAAAAAAGTCCGGCGAGGTTGTGGGCTGCCGGACTCTATAAAGGATGGGTTAGTAAGCACAATCCTTACACAATATTAAAAAGAATTTCTGCTACTAAAAAAAATATTTGCAATTTTTTTTAGAATGTTGAAAACGTGTTGACAACTATGGTAGTCGTAAGTCGTAAGTCGTGAGTCGTAAGTCCGCGGGCTGTGCGAGTATAATTTCTAAGAAGCAGAGCTCCGATGAGTCGTAAGTCGTGAGTCGTAAGTCTGCGAGTCGTACGGTTATAATTTCGAAGAAGCAGAACGCTGATGAGTCGTAAGTCTGCGAGCAGTGAAGTAGTAAAATTTTTTTGACCGGACTACCAATCCTTCTGCATCTTCATCATCGCGCCCTTATCTTTCTTCTGCATTTTATCCTGCAGCTTTTTTTCTTCCTGCTGCAATGCATCTAAGAGCTGGTCGGCCTGTTGCTTGGAAAGCTTGCTGGGCTGGCCTTGCTGCTGATCTTTCTTATCCTGGTCCTGCTTGTCCTGCTGCTGTTGTTGCTGGTCTTTTTTGTCCTGGTCCTTCTTGTCGTCCTTCTTCTTATCCTGGTTCTTTTTGTCCTGGTCTTTCTTATCCTGGTTTTGCTTGTCCTGCTTCTTTTGCTGCTGTTGCTGCTGTTGTTGTTGTTTCATCATCTGCTCCGCATACGACAAGTTATATTTTGCGTCTACATCCTGCGGATTGTTGCGCAGGGTCTGTTTGTAGGCATTAACGGCATCTTCCCATTTTTTTTGCGACATGTAGGTGTTACCAATGTTGTAGTTGGCCGCTGCTGCACCATTCTTATCCTTCGATAGTTTGGCAGTCTCGGTCATTACCTTGCGGGAGTCGTCATATTTTTTTTGCTGGTACAGGGAATTGCCAAGGTTAAACAAGCCAGATGTATTGGTTGGGTCCTTGGCAACGGCCTTGGCGTAGTCATCGGCAGCTTCTTTATATTTCTGCTGCTCATAGAGTTGATTACCCTGCAGTATGTATTTATTTGTTTGTGCTTGCACAGCGGTTGTGCATAGCAGGAACATTACCAGCATTGCGGCAGTGCTTTGTACTGCGCTCGCCGGAGCCTTTGTTACCTGTATCTTTCCTACCGGTGCGGGCATTGCTGCTTTCTTTATGCGTTTCCTGCCTGGCAGCATCCATTCGATGATAAGGGCGATAAAGCCTGCAAG
>CAINOM010000729.1 GCA_903851455.1 uncultured Bacteroidota bacterium
AGGAAGTTTTTATAAGGCTCTTTAATGGAATCCGGGTGGTTGGCAAAAAAGGCAAATGAGGGTACCGCAGTTGGCACCTGCTGCACAAACTTGATCTTGATCGCATAGCCGCGGGCGAATGGTGGCGGGTAGCGCTCTATCTCTTTCAGCATGATCTCGTTCAGTACAGATGTGATCACGCGCCTGTTGCGGTTTTCAAACACCTCCAGCGCCTTCTCCATGCCCTGGAAGATGCGCGACTTTTCAGCAGCGGAAATAAAGATCACCGGCACATCCGTAAATGGCTGCAGCTTTTCTTTTATCTGCTTTTCAAAATCGCGGGCGGTGTTGGTCTCCTTATTTTTGATCAGGTCCCATTTGTTCACCAGTATCACCACGCCCTTCCCCTTGCGGGTCGCCAGGCTGAAGATGCTGACATCCTGCGCTGTGATGCCGTTCTGTGCATCTATCAGCAGCATGCACACATCCGCTTCGTCCATGGCCTTAATGGCGCGTATCACGGAGTAGAACTCAAGGTCTTCATGCACATTCTTCTTCTTGCGGATACCCGCCGTATCAATAAGAATGAACTCCTTGCCAAACAACTTATAGTGGGTATGAATAGTATCGCGGGTAGTGCCGGCAATATCAGAAACTATGGTGCGTTCTTCGTTTACCAGTGCATTCAGCAGGGTAGACTTGCCAGCATTAGGCTGGCCTATA
This sequence comes from uncultured Bacteroidota bacterium, assembly GCA_903851455.1. Lineage (GTDB taxonomy): Bacteria > Bacteroidota > Bacteroidia > Chitinophagales > Chitinophagaceae > Nemorincola. Next base: position 703 of record CAINOM010000729.1, read on the forward strand.
ATGGCGAACTTAGGCAGTGGATTGCCGTCTTTGTCGGTTTCTACCGCATCAACTTCGTCGGTTATATGCGTCACCACCTCGTCCAGTACCTCACCGGTTCCGCTGCCGGATATTGATGATAGGAGAAAAGTCTTTTCAATGCCGAGCGAGTAAAATTCAGTGGCATAAAGAGCGCGTTCCTGGTTGTCTACTTTGTTTACCAGCAGCAGCACAGGCTTTGTAGACCGGCGCAGCACATCGGCCATGTCTTCGTCCTGGGCAGTGATGCCTGTGGTGGTATCGCAAACGAACAGTATCAGGTCGGCCTCTTCTATGGCTATCTGCACCTGTTTGCGGATCTCGCGCTCAAAAACGTCATCAGACTTGGCCACAAAACCGCCGGTGTCTATAACGTTGAATATTTTGCCGTTCCAGTCAGCAATACCATATTGGCGGTCACGGGTCACACCGCTCTGGTCGTCTACAATAGCTTTACGCTGTTCCAGCAAACGATTAAAAAGGGTTGATTTACCCACATTCGGCCTTCCAACGATGGCAACTGTAAAACCTGGCATGTTATAATACTTTTATTTATAAGATTGCCCGCCCGAATGGATTTTTCGGTACGGGCGGGCAAAGGTACTTCTAATTACGCACTGAATTGCTTCTCTGCTTAATTAAGATTGTTAAAACTAAGATATTAAGCACTGTTCAGCTTTTAAGGTTGTAGTGCCGCGGTTTTACAGCACATGTAATAGGAATGTAAAAGCTGCCGGGTCCCTGCGAATTTGATATTGTTATCGTTCGTTATCTTTATATTTGCTTCCTAACATAAAATTAATGTTGATGAAAAAATATCTATTGCTTGTTTTTACGCTGTGCATTCTGGGCACATCCTCCCGTGCCGCCGTTGGCGATACCACCTGGGTGCAGGCAAACATAACCAACCTGGAATGGTATGGCACATTTGATACCACGGTTAATTTCCCCGCGCCGGGAACTACCTTTCGCAAGGTATATATGATCTTCACGCTCGGTAAGCATATGTGTCCCGGTTATACTTATGGCACTGGTTCGGTGCCATGGTGCGGCGACTGGGACTATACGGTATTGAACTACCTGATGACGCCCGCGGGTGACACCCTGGAACTCGCCAGGTTGATCACTCCATACGCAAATGCAGGTGCGCCCCGCACTCCGTATACCTGGCAGCAGGATTATGTATACGACGTGACGGACTACGCGACCGTGATGCATGATAGCGCAACTATGCGTATACTGTATTCGGGCTACTCCGGTGGTTTTACAGCAAGTGTAAAGTTTGCTTTTATAGAAGGTACGCCGGACAGGAATGTACTGAAAGTACGCCGCCTGTGGACCGGCAGCTACGGCTATGGAGACACTACTCACTTGGATTCATTTGATATCAATACACATTTCACTGCCCGCACAGATACGGTGCCGGCGGGAACTGCAACCACTGATGTCAAATTTTTGGTTACCGGCCATGGCTCGGATGCGAACGGCTGCTGCGAATTTGCAGCACACAATTACCGGGTAATGCTGAACGGAACTGCTGTTGACACCAGGACGATCTGGCGTGACAATTGCGGCTCAAATGAACTTTATCCGCAATCGGGCACATGGTTGTACCAGAGAGGCAATTGGTGCCCCGGCGCGCTGGTGTATCCCAACTATCATCTGCTCCCGGGATTAACACCGGGAACAGGTTTTGACGTGGCACTGCAATTTGATTCTTATGTTGGCAGCGGAGGAAGCTATACTACGGAAGGTCATCTTATCTATTACGGCGTTATGAACAAGACGCTGGATGCATCGCTTGATGACATCATTGCTCCTACTTCTGATCAAAATCACTTCAGGGAAAACCCTACTTCCGATAACCCGGTAGTGCATGTCAAGAATACCGGCGAAAATACGATCACTTCCATTTTGTTCCGGTATGGTGTTGCAGGATATGCTGTTCAGACATACAGTTGGACCGGTACTATGGCTGCGCTCCAGGAATCGGATATCAGCCTGCCACTGCTTTCTGCATTAGATAGCCTCGCCGGTGTTTCAGGCACCTATTCTTTTACCTGCACCATTCTGGAAGTGAATGGCGGCCCGGATAATGATGGCACAAATAACACCATGACCTCAAGCTTCGTTTCAGCTCCTGTATGGCCTGCGCGTTTCAGGGTAACCATGAGGACCAACAATGAAGGTACCACTGAAAATAGCTGGATCATCTATGATATGCATAATAACATAGTTAGTCAGCGCGCGGGTGGTGCGCTGAACACCACCTATAGGGATACCGTTATTTTGCCAAAGGGTTGTTATCGCATACAGGTGTATGATAGCAGCTGTGACGGCCTTAACTGGTGGAATTTCGGCAATTATACACCGGTGATCACATCCGGCTACGTGACTGTCGGTCCAATACCGGGTACCCTGTTCACGCTTCACGGTGATGTTGCCTCCGGCACTTATAACAATGATTTCGGTTGTGGTTTTACCCAATATTTCTATGTGGCCACTGATGCTCCGCCTTCGCTGGCTATATCAGATCTTAATGCGGATGATGTGATGCTCGACGCGTTTCCAAATCCTGCTAAGAACGTTGTTAATGTCGAGATATCTGGTTTGCAAAATGTGCATGGGCACCTGGAGTTGACCGATATGACCGGCAGGGTAGTGGTGTCCGAGTTGTGTACGGACACACACCAGCAATTGAATGTAAGTAGCCTGGCAAACGGCATGTATTTGCTGGTGTATGTGAATGACGCTACAGGAAGCAGGGTGCAAACCAAAATAGTAATTACTAAGTAGGATATTCGCAGGTAAATAACAAGATATACCACTGAACGGGCTGCGTATGGCAGCCTGTTTAGTTATAAAAATGCTTAATGGAATATGAATGACAGGGTAGAGAAATTGCGGACCTTTTTGAGTGCAACGCCAAACGATTGTTTCTTGAATCATGCGCTGGCGCTGGAATATGTGAAGGTTGGGGACGAAGAAAAAGCAAGGAAACACTTTGAGCAAAATATGGCCACCGATGCCACATATGTAGCCACGTATTATCATTTGGGTAAGCTGCTGGAGCGGATCGGTGACCAGGCTGGAGCGATCGGTATTTACGAGAAGGGAATGGTGCAGGCGAAGTTGGCGAAGGATATGCACTCCTACAGCGAGCTGCAGGCGGCCTACGAAGACCTGGTGGATTAGTCCTGTCTTAAGATAATAACATGAATTTACTGCAACAATTTAAGGAACAATGGGCGGCAAAACACTATGTATTGCCGGGGCAAACTGTGCTGCTTGCCGTGAGTGGCGGCGCAGACTCAATGGTCATGGCCGATCTGTTCCTTAAAAGCGGGATACCATTTGCTGTTGCGCATTGCAATTTCGGGCTGCGTGGAGAGGCCTCGGTTCTTGATGAGCAGTTGGTGTTGGATTGGTGTGACAGAAATAAGATCAAATGCCACCGCGTCCAATTCGAGACGAAGGAAAAGTCGGCCGAATGGAAGAAGGGAACACAGGAAACCGCGCGCATACTTCGGTATGAATGGTTCGAACTGATCAGGCAGGAGCATGGCTATGCCATAGTCGTTACTGCCCATCATGCCAACGATAATGTGGAAACCTTGCTGATCAATCTGTTCAAAGGCACTGGTATAGGCGGGCTGCATGGCATCATGCCGGAGAATGGCAATATCATACGTCCATTGCTGTTTGCTACTAAGGAAATGCTTGCGGCATATGCCGCAGAACAATCAATAACATACCGGCACGATGCATCAAATGATACCGACGACTACCTGAGAAATGCGGTGAGACACAATATAGTACCCGCCATCCAGCAATGGTTCCCAAATGCTGTGGTCAATGTAAATGAGAGTATAGAACGTTTCGGGGAGGCAGAGATATTGTATAAGAAAGCCATTGCGCAGGAGCGAAAAAAACTAATGGAGCAGCGTGGCCACGACTACTATATTCCCGTGCTCAAGTTGCGGCATCACGAGCCACTGGCGACCATCATGTATGAACTGCTGTACCCGTTTGGTTTCTCTTCGGCTCAATTGCCCAATGTGTTGAGCCTGTTGGACGCCGAGACTGGGCGGTACGTATCCTCATCCACTCACCGCGTGATCCGCAACCGCGATTTCCTGGTTATAACTACTATTCCCGCTGATACTGCCGATCTGATCATCGTAGAGGCCGCGCCTTGCGCGATCGAGGCCGGCAAGTACCATTTCTCTTTTTCTATTCAACCGAAGCCAGCAAAAATACCCGCCGATCCGGAAGTGGCCTATCTCGACATGAGTTCGATCACATTCCCGCTCATCCTGCGTAAATGGAAAATGGGCGACTATTTTTATCCCTTCGGCATGAAAATGAAGATGAAGAAAGTGAGCCGCCTGCTCATCGACCAAAAAGTGCCGCTTCACGAAAAAGAAGACATACGTATCGTAGAATGCGGTAAACGTATTGCCTGGGTCTCCGGCATCCGGCCTGATGAGCGTTTCAGGGTGAAAGATACTACGACACAAGTTCTCGTAGTGAAGAGAACCAAGTCGTGACTACATATTGTAGTGCGGATGCATCAGGGTGTCAATAAAGCCTACACCATGAGATGGATCAATGATGAACGCAAACAGCAGGCCATAAACAGCGCCCCATAGGTGCGCGTCATGATTGATATTGCCGGAGCCGCGTTTCGCCATATAGGCCTCATAAGCGAGGTACAGGCCACCGAACACGATGCAGGGTATGTTTATAGGAATGAACATGATCCGCAATCCACCCCACGGCTCAGCATAGATGATCAGAAACAGAGCAGCAGATACACCGCCGGATGCACCGAGGGAACGGTAATAACTGTTGTGCCGGTTCTTAAGAAAAGAGGGTAGTGACGCCACCACAATGCCAGTAAGATACAGCGTGACGAATTGTCCGCTTATCCCCATCGACTCTATCGAACTGCCGCAAAACCACAGGGTGAACATATTGAAGATAAGGTGGTTCATATCAGCATGCACAAAGCCTGAAGATAACAGCCGGTAGTACTCAGCAGGGTTATTGTCCATTGCCCGTGGCCATAGGATCAGCTTGTTATATATGGTATCGTTGTTGAAAGCGGCCAATGAAATCATGACCGTGATCGCAATAATAATTAAGGTATAGCTCATTTACAATAAAAGTAATTGGTCGAAAGTAGAAAGTCTAAAGTTAAGGGTTTGAAAAAAGTTCTCCCAAGTAATGATACTTACTTTGTGACTTCGCCGCTGGATCAAAAATGAAAAAGAGCGCCGTAAGGCACTCTTTTTTGGTAACCGTAGGGTGACCTCAGTGACCGCGTCAGGATTCAAACCTGAAACCTTCTCATCCGTAGTGAGATGCTCTATTCAGTTGAGCTACGCAGCCAGTATTCTAAAT
>CAINOM010000730.1 GCA_903851455.1 uncultured Bacteroidota bacterium
TAAGAAGTTAAATTTTATTGTGGTTGATGATAGTAAGCTGGACTGTTTTATCGCTGAAAAGATCATCAGGAATACGGGGATAAGTGAGACGATCAAATCGTTTCTGCAGGCTCCGGAAGCCCTTGACTATATTAAGGCGCTCCCTACACACGAGCGCACCATTATGCTGGTGGACATCCAGATGCCGCTGATGAATGGATTTGAATTCGTAGAAGCGTTTGAAAAATTGCCTAAAGAGATCACTGACAATTATACCATTTACATTATCTCTTCATCGATAAATGAAAATGATCTTGTAAGGGTACACACGTATGCCACTGTGAAGCAGTTCCTGAACAAGCCACTGACAAGCAACAACCTTGCTGTTCTATTGGCATAATCCAGGAATTTGGAGGTTGGAGTTGGAAATTTGGATCGCAGCTCTATTGTTCTGATCTTAGGATTTGCATGTGTCGGGGAATTGAATTGCCTGAGATCGCCCAGGGCGCCCCTGCACAAATGCCTACCGGCACCTTGCAAAGGTGACTTTTGTGATCTTAGTGTATTAATGGCGAATTTTTGACAGTTGGTTATTATCATAACTTTTTGAATTTTGAATTTTGGCTTTTGAATTAATAGAATGTCCGCGGGATGCGATGCAGGGGTGGGCGCATTTTATACCCACACAGCAGAAAATCGATTACCTGAATGCCCTGCTTAAGGTGGGCTTCGATGTGCTTGATTTTGGCTCTTTTGTTTCTGCAAAGGCCATCCCTCAACTGGCGGATACCAAGGAAGTGATACCCGGCCTGGACATGAGCAGTACCCGCAGCAAACTGCTGGCTATTATCGCTAATACAAGAGGCGCCGAAGAGGCGGTGCAATATGATGAGATCACCTATCTCGGTTTCCCGTTTTCCATTTCCGAGACTTTCCAGTTGCGCAATACCAACAAGACCATTGCACAGTCGCTGACGCAGGTGGAAGAAATGCAGCAGCTATGTGTGCGCCGCAATAAAGAACTGGTCATATACATATCTATGGGCTTTGGTAATCCCTATGGCGATGAGTATAACGCAGAAGTGGCGATCAATTGGGTGAGAAAGCTCAGCGGCCTGGGTATTAAAACAATAGCTATGTCCGATACAGTAGGCGTGTCGGAACCGGCAAACATTACCTACATCTACGATCATCTAATTCCCGAATTCAAGGGCGTAAATATTGGCGCGCATTTTCACTCCGCACCTGGAAAGTGGGAAGAGAAAATAAGTGCGGCATACAAGGCCGGTTGCACCCGTTTCGACAGTGCACTCCGTGGCATCGGCGGTTGCCCGATGGCCGAAGATGAACTGGTGGGCAACATAGCCACGGAGAACATCGTGAGCTGGTGCGGGCTCAATAATATCCCTTTAAACTTAGATAAAGCCGCCTTTGCTGATGCCTGGGAAATGGCAGGGCGGATATTTATCTAAGCATGGCTAATTCGCGCTGCGTTAAGGGGAACTCTATTGTGAATTCAGTTCCTTTGCCTATTTCGCTGGCAACCCTGATCCTTCCACCCAGGTTCTCCACATGGGCTTTTACCATGAAGAGGCCCATGCCTTTGCCTTCTTTTGCGCCGATGTGATAACGTTTATATAGCTCAAATACCTGGTCGCCTGTTTTGCAAAGGTCAATGCCTGTGCCATTGTCTTTGAAAGTCAGTTCAAGATGATCAGCCTTTCGCCTGCTTTTTATTTCACAGACCATCTGCTCTCCGGGTTTCTTATATTTTATGCTATTGCTGATGAGGTTGTAGAAGATACTGTGCATGTAGTTGCTCACTGTTTCAAAGGAATCAGCTTCCCTGAAATCGGTCTGGATGGAAACATTTTTATCCATCGAGTGGTCGTTAATGATATGGCTTGCCAGTTTCGAGAAGCTGATAAGCTGTTTGTTCTCAGTGATCGAATGCTTGATGCGGGTTACATTATTCAGATCCATTATCACATCATCCAGCCTTTTCACAGATTCTGTGAGGCCTTCCATCAGGTAGTTTTTCTCTTCCTCGGTGGTATTTTCAAAGTCAAGGATGCTGGTTATCCCCAGGATATTGGCTACCGGCGCACGCAGGCTGTGCGATACAATGTAGGAGAATTCTTCAAGATCGCGGTTTCGCTGGAAGATATCCTCCGTCATTTGTATGCGTTCCAATTCCGCTTTTTTCTGCTCGGTGATATCGTGCGCAATACCCAGAACGGCCATTCCGGTAGTTCCAGCAGGCTGATACGGTACTTTCGTGACATTGAAGACCCGATGCGTACCAGTGAAATCGCAAAAAGGAACGCCTGGGAGCGTTCGGGTAATTCCCGAACGAATTATTTCGCGGTCTCTTTCGATAAATGTATCGGCCTCGTTTGCATCCGGTATTGTTGATCTTACTGATGCGCCGATCAGCTTGTCAACTTCCAAGCCATACATCTTTGAGAAACTGTTGTTCACGAAAATAAAGTTTCCATCACCATCGCGCACCGAGATAGATTGAGGTAACAGGTCCATAATGAGACGAAGGTTGGCTTCCGATTGCACCAGGGCCTGTTGGGCAACAGTTGTTTCGGTGATGTCATGTATAACCCCATAAACCCCCAACGGCGCACCAGCGGAGCTAATGTTATATTCGCTTTGCATGAACACATGCCTTATGCTGCCGTCCTTCCTCACGATACGATATGAGAAAGCGGTGTTCTTTAGTGCCGGGCGGGCATCATCTGTTTTTTTCAAAACGCCGACCAGATCATCAGGGTGTACGAATGTGAGCCAGGAGTCGAAAGTCTGTAAATTTTCGTCGGGAGACAGGCCGAATGTCTTGCAGGTTTCGTCAGACCAATGCAGGGTATTCGTAGTGAAATCGAGATCCCAGCTACCAATGTGTGCTACTTTTTGCGCCTGTTTAAGACGTTCCGTGGTGTGTCTAAGCCTGTTTTCAGCTTCCCTGGCTTCCGTGATGTCGTGATTGGTTCCCAGTATTCCTGTAGGCACGCCATGTTCATCTACTTCGTACGCAAACCTGGAGTTGATATGCCTTATCGTTCCATCTTTCCAAACGACGCGATGAACAAAATCGGTTTCAGCCAGGGTAGCGTTCGATTTTTCGAGCACCGCAAGCACATGCTCCAGATCGTCAGGGTGTATGAAATTTTTCCAGGATTCAAATGACTGTATATTGTCTTCCGGCGAAACGCCATATATCCGGCAAGACTCTTCTGACCACACTCCGATGCCGGTACAGAGATCAAGTTCCCAGCTGCCTACATGAGCGATGGCCTGCGCCTGTTTGAGGCGATCCGTTGCGTGCTGCAGTTCGTTCTGTGCTTCCTTTGTTTCCGTCAGATCGTGTGATATGCCGTAAATCCCAATGGCCTCGCCATTCTCATTCATTTCGTACTCGAACTGCGAGTAGATATGCCGGATACTTCCGTCTTTCAGAATGATCCTGTAGTCATAAGCCGCGCCTGTTAAAGTGGCTTTCGATTGGTTGAAAATTTTCATCACACGATCAAGATCATGTGGGTGAACGAATGATCTCCAGACTTCGAATGACTGAATATTATCTGCCGGATCAAGACCGTGTATCGCGCACTCCTCGTCCGACCATATTGAAACCCCGGTTGCGAGATCGGTTTCCCAGCTGCCAATATGCGCTATTGCCTGTGCCTGCTGCAATCGTTTGGCAGAGTGTTTTAGCTTATTTTCCGATTCTATTTTTTCCGTGACATCGTGGGCAAGTACCAAGAAGCACTTTTTTCCATCGAACAGGATATTGTCTACGGTGACTTCCGCTTGTAACAATTTCCCATTCTTTTTCCTGTGCACCCAAATTCCCATGTTTCCGAATTGATGATCTTCCCTGACTATGTGAAGAAGCCTTTCCTGCTCATTTTCCGGCCTTATGTCCAGTGATCTCATTAACAGGAATTCTTCACGGCTGTAACCGTAATGTTTTACCGCTGCATTGTTCACATCGCAGAAACGATTTGTTTTCGCATCTACTACCCACATTGGTACGGGGTTATTATCAAACAGGTTGCGGTACTTCTGCTCACTTTTAATTATCCGTTCTTCCGCCTGCTTTTTATCGGTGACGTCTCTCATTACACCATTTACCCGCGTAATTTCACCGTGTTTATTTCTTGTAACAAA
>CAINOM010000731.1 GCA_903851455.1 uncultured Bacteroidota bacterium
GCTTCAGTAAAGCACTCGGCAGGTCGTCCTTTCGGCGGCGCTCAGGATGACCGACACAATTAGGCTTTGGCAAGGTTTATTCGAGCCTTTCTACCTGGCAATTACTATTCTTTTAACACAGTATTCATCATCGGCAGCGTATTTGAGGGTGTAAGTGCCGTTTGGCAACGGTAAATTTAGATAGCCGTTTGGTTGTGGACTTTCTGTGTAGTAAACCTCCTGACCGAGGGTGTTGTATACTGTGATCTTTGTATCTGCATATTGTTTTGCGGGGTGGATGTATATGTTGCCTTTTGAAGGGTTGGGGTAGAGGGAGATGAGGTTGTTATTTTGCAGTTTGGAGATGCCTTCCGACACATAGCTAACTCCTATTTCGTCAATCATCCAGCCATCCTTAACGGAATCAATGCTGTCAGAAATAAATGTGAATCTGAAGTAAACAAACGAGTCAGGTAAGCCACAGTCTATCGCATCATACCGTAAATTAAACTGAGTCCATCCTGCCGAAGATGTGGTTAAGGACGGGGTATCCATGCCCCAAGGCCATGAAAAGCAAAATGGTAACGAGTCCAGGACATTGATCCAATGGAGTCGATTGTCCAAAGACACGTCAATCCGCGCAATGTCTCCCGAGTCAATGTCTAGTTGATAAAAGAATTTCAATTCGCAGAACCCACCTGGGCCGGTGTGCAAAAAACTGGTCGTTTTTAAGAAAAATACCGAAGTGTCATTGGCCGGATAATGGCCCGCTGTATCAGTGACAATGGCATTTGGCGCAGACCAAGCAGAACTGAAAACGGTTTTATGAGGTGCGCCTACTTGCCAGGTATTGTGGCTGTTCGTTGAGTCAAAAAAAATAAACTGGTGATAGTCCAACATGCCCCAAGGATTAGTTGTGTCGAAGTTAATCACGTTCGACCCCCAAACTTGCCCACTGGCGTTAAGCGATAATATGCAAAGTAAAAGAGTAAATATCCTGATCATAAAATAGAGTTTTAGTACAATAAATGTACAAAATGTATTTATTATGCACAATTGTATTCTATCGGAGCAATAGTTGCAAGGGGTATATTTGCTGCATGGAGAAAACCCCTAGTTCTATATTCTGGTTTCGCCGTGATCTGAGACTTGATGACAATGCGGGCCTTTATCAGGCTTTGCTGGGCGGTGAGCCTGTGCTTCCGGTTTTCATTTTTGATACCAACATACTTGACGGACTGGAAGACAAACTGGACAAGCGGGTCCACTTTATTCATAATGCACTGGCCGCGATGCAGGCGAAACTGGAGGCTATGGGCAGTACGCTTCATGTGCTGCTGGGTAAGCCGCTGGACTGTTTTAATCAACTCACCACCGAGTACCATGTAACGGCTGTATACACCAACCATGACTACGAACCTTATGCCCTGAAGCGAGACCGAGACGTGCGCGATTTGCTGGAGGGCAAGCGTATTGCACTGCACACCAATAAAGACCAAGTGGTCTTTGAGAAGGATGAAGTGGTAAAGGATAATAAGGAACCATACACGGTATTCACACCTTATAGCAGGAAGTGGAAAGAGAAGCTGAGTGAGTTTTACCTCAAGCCATATCCAACCTCTAAGTACTTCGCTAACTTCTACAAACAACCTCCGAAGACGTTGTTCTCGCTGGAGGATATCGGGTTTAAGCATGCGCCTCCGGGAACACTGCCGGCATTGCTGGATGAGGAGATAGCAAGGCACTATGACACTACCCGAGACTTTCCGGGGCTGGCCGGGACCACGAGGCTGGGGGTGCATCTGCGGTTTGGGACGGTGAGCATAAGGCAACTGGCTGCGCGGGCGCGGCAGCTGAATGACACCTTGCTGAATGAGCTGATATGGCGGGAGTTTTACATGATGATCTTGTGGCAGTTTCCGCATGTGGTGAATGGTAGTTTTAAGAGGGAGTATGACCATATAAAGTGGAGAAATAATGAAGCCGAGTGTGCACTGTGGTGTGCGGGGCAAACGGGCTACCCGATCGTAGACGCCGGGATGCGGGAGCTGAATGAAACGGGCTTTATGCATAACCGTGTGCGCATGATCGTGGCGAGCTTCCTGACCAAGCACCTGCTGATAGACTGGCGATGGGGCGAGGCGTACTTTGCTGAGAAACTGCTGGACTACGACCTCAGCGCTAATAACGGCAACTGGCAGTGGGCAGCAGGATGTGGGTGTGATGCGGCTCCTTACTTCCGGATTTTTAATCCCTACCTGCAGACGCAAAAGTTTGACCCGGAGCTGAAATATATAAGGCAGTGGGTGCCGGAGTACGAACAGCTAACTTATGCGCGGCCAATAGTAGACCATGCGTTGGCGAGGGAGCGGTGTTTGAGGGTTTATAAGGCCGGGCTGGGAAAGTAGCAGTTTAACCGCCAAGACCCGTTCGGACGGGCAAAGTTGCTCACTTTTGTACAATATTTTTTATTTTCTGCTTTTGAGTGACTTTAGCTTAATAATCAATGTATTGCGAAAAAGGTACCCACAAATTGTTGGACAAAAGTTGGACACTTGTTGCGCAGTTGAACCGGGGAGACGCTAAGGCGCTAAGTAGCGGTTACTTTGCGATTATTATTCGCTTTACACAGTACTCATCTTTTGTAACATATTTTAGGGTGTAAGTGCCATCTGGTAATGGCAGATTTAGGTAACCGGTTGATGCCAGATTATTGGTTTTGTACACCTCCTGGCCTTTGGTGTTGTAAACAATTACTGTTGGTTCCTCCTGGTATTGCTTTTCAGAATGTATGAAGATGTTGCCTTTTGAAGGATTTGGATATAGTGTGATGAGGTTGTCATTTTGAGTTTGTAAAACGCTTTCGTAGTAATAATGATATATTATGTCATCGATAATCCAACCATCTCTGGAGACGTGATTGCTATCTGAAATAAATGTGAAACGAAATAAAATACTATCAGGAACTGCTGAGAAAGGTTCTCTGCTAACATAAAAGCTTGTCCAACCCGCGGTAGATACCTTCAAATTTGGTGTATCTATTGGTACTCCGAATTCCGTCCAACTGTAATATTCCGGAAGAGAATCTATAATATTCGTCCAGTGAGCACCGCTATCTTCCGAAATCTCCAGAGTTACTGTTGTACCGGAATCGATGTCAAGCTGATATTTGAACGAAATATCGTTAACGGAAAACGGCGCCGGCACATATCCAGCAAGAACTCCTGGTATCTTTAGTATAAAAACCGAAGTATCGTTGACCGGGTATGGATTCAAGGTATCAGTCACTATTGCATAAGGAGCTGAGAAAGCAGATGTGAAGACCGTTTTATTGGGCTTACCTACCTGCCAAATGTTGTTGTGAAAGTTTGTATCAATGCTTATAAAAGTGTGGTAGTCAGAAAACCCAGGATCAAAATTAATCCATCCAACTTGGCCATTAACACAAGCCGAAACAAAACAAAAAATGAGAGTAAATAGTTTCTTCATAAGGGCGGGTTTTGGTAATCACCTTATAAATATACGAATATTAATAAACAACGATGCACATGATCGCATTCATGTACATCGTTTTTATCTAACAAAAATTCACAGCGATCAATGATATACCACCTGCATACCGAGGCGGATGGCAATGTCGCGTTCGAGCTGGGCGCCGCGGCTGTCCTGCCAATCGGGGAGGAGGTGCACTTCGTCGCACTCCAGCATTTTCTTAATATCGTTTCTTACGGCATCGTCCCATGCCTTGGTGTCATCGGTGACGGCATCAGGCTTTACAACATGGTATCCCATTCCGGATAGTTGCCTGGCCATGGTGTTGAATTTATCCTTTACTGCTCCTTTTGGAAGTCCCGTTATCTTACCGGCTATATATGCTGTCCTGTTCATACAATCAGTTTTTAATGGCTTAGAAACATACCCTAATTATTGTAATAGAAAAACCGTGCCAGCTGTTTTTGCTGTTGCGAAGTGATCACTTTACGTGGCCTAGCGCGAATCAACCACCCCAGACCAGCGCCAGCGCTGGTCATCCCCTCCTAAAAAC
>CAINOM010000732.1 GCA_903851455.1 uncultured Bacteroidota bacterium
AGAGAAGGAACCAGAAAATAAATATCTCGACAGGTATTGGCCTGCAGCTCTATAATTTCAGGTATGAGAACCCGATATCGTATACCCGTAATCCAAATTCTGTCGTGCTCGACGCGACCACGTTTAAAAAAGACAAGCTCGCATTCGACTACCTGAATGTGCCGCTGATGATCACCTTCAAAACAAGGATACATAAGGACAGGTGGCTGGTGTACGGAGCTGGTATAACAGGCGGCTATTGTATCGCCTCGTGGACCAAGCAGGAGTGGGGTGGAGGAAGGGCTAAGTTGCACGACAACTTCGGCTTCTCAAATTTCAATGCCTGCCTCACGGGTGAGATCGGTATCTCAGACGGCATTCGGCTCTATGGTAGCTATCAGCTCACCAATATGTTTGAAAACAGCACAGGTATGAACCAGCACCCCATATCCTTCGGCTTCCGCTTTTTTGCGATCTAGCTTAAGAATAACTTCCAGACTATTTACAGCCCTCATTGAGGGCTGTTTTTTTAAAGCCACACTTGGAGAAAACTTGCAACTTATCACTTGTCAACCTGTCACTTATCCCCTGAAACACGTACCTTTGCAGCGTTTTTATAAATATTAATAATGTCTGGAATAAGACCATTTTTAAGGCTTAGTGGTTTAGAGCCATTAGTAGTGCGGCCGGAGACTAACTTTCTTAATGTTGGCGAGCGCACTAACGTTACGGGCTCGAAGAAATTTGCAAGGCTCATCAGGGAGAACAAGTACGAAGAAGCGCTGTCTGTGGCCCGCCAGCAGGTGGAAAGCGGCGCGCAGATACTCGATATAAACATGGACGATGCGCTGCTGGATGGCGTGCAGGCCATGACCACTTTTGTGAACCTGCTGCAGGCTGAGCCCGATATCGCGCGCATCCCTATCATGCTCGACTCCTCTAAGTTCGCGATCATAGAAGCAGGACTAAAGTGTGTGCAGGGCAAGTGCATTGTGAACTCGATTTCCATGAAGGAAGGCGAGGAGAAATTTATAGAGCAGGCGGAGATATGCCGCAGCTATGGCGCCTCTGTTATTGTAATGGCCTTTGATGAGACCGGGCAGGCAGATACGCTGGACAAAAAAGTAAACATATCCGCGCGGGCATATAAAATACTTACAGAGCAGGTTGGCTTCGATCCGCAGGACATCATCTTTGATCCGAACATCTTTGCGATAGCTACCGGTATCGAAGAACATAATAATTACGGCGTTGACTTTATCGAGGCAACACGCATCATAAAGCAGCAGATGCCGCTTACCAGGGTGAGTGGTGGTGTGAGTAATGTATCTTTTTCCTTCCGTGGTAATGATGCGGTGCGTGAGGCAATGCATAGCGTATTCCTTTACCACGCCATCAAAGCAGGTATGGATATGGGCATTGTAAATGCCGGGGCGCTGGTGGTATACGATGAGATAGAACCACAACTGCGCGATCTTTGCGAAGATGTCATACTAAACAGGCATCCTGATGCAACCGAGCGCCTCGTTACTTTTGCGGACACGGTAAAAGCAAAAGGCAAGGAAGAAAAGAAGGATGATGTATGGCGTGGCAACGCGGTTGAGGAGCGCCTGAAACATGCACTGGTAAACGGCATCACAGACTTCATAGACGCAGATACAGAAGAAGCAAGACAAAAATATCCCAAACCGCTCGACGTGATAGAAGGTCCGCTGATGGACGGGATGAATGTGGTGGGAGATCTTTTTGGCAGTGGTAAAATGTTCCTGCCACAGGTGGTGAAGAGCGCGCGCGTGATGAAGAAAAGCGTGGCCTACCTGTTCCCGTTCATAGAAGCGGAAAAAGAAGAACGCAGGCTGGCCCACATCAAAGCCGGAACAATAAACGAAGAGAGCGCCGGTGCTGCCAAAATACTGATGGCCACTGTAAAGGGTGATGTGCACGACATAGGTAAGAATATAGTCGGCGTAGTGCTTGGTTGCAATGGCTATGATGTGATAGATCTTGGCGTGATGGTGGCCGCAGATAAAATACTCGACACAGCCCAAAGAGAGAACGTAGACATGATAGGCCTCAGCGGTCTTATCACGCCATCGCTTGATGAGATGGTGCATGTGGCTAAAGAAATGAAGCGCCGGGGCATGACGCAGCCATTACTAATAGGCGGAGCCACCACCAGCCGTATGCATACAGCGGTGAAAATTGCCCCCCAATATGATAATGGTGTGGTCTATGTGCTTGATGCCAGTCGCAGTGTAACCGTTGCCGGCAACCTGCTCAACAAAGAACAGAAGAC
>CAINOM010000733.1 GCA_903851455.1 uncultured Bacteroidota bacterium
AACCTTGGTGGAAAATGCGCCGGATATCGCGTTTTTTTTAAGAGTTCTGTCACGTATAAAATGGTGTGTACGATTATGCACATCTTTATTAACGATGCACATATGAAGGCTGAATCGCTGTATTTTGGAGTGTACAGCCCACTTATTAACGTTCTTTTTTTGTTTGGGGATAACTTTTTTTAATTGGGCAGCAATAATTTGTAAAATTTACCCAACCAAAATAATATTTACAATTGTCTTGTATAGTTAGGAATATTTACGTTAATTTGGTGTCAGAATTTTTTATCGGGTTTCTATAAAAATCTAAAATATGAAGAAATTATTACTTGGGGTAGGTGTAGCGGCACTATTGGCAGGGTCGGTGAGAGCGCAGGACGTACATTTTACTCAGTATTTTACATCCCCTCTCACACTCAATCCAGCTTTGACCGGCCTTGTTGACGAAGACCTCCGGTTTGCGGCTGACGTTCGTGAGCAATGGTCGTCTGTGTCTCCTAATCCATACATGACCGGCACAGTATCTTACGACATGGCTATGCTGAAGGGCAAACTGCCCGAAGGCGACGCAATGGGTATAGGTATTATGGGTCTGTATGATAAGTCTGGCTCCGGCGGTCTTACCAACACTACGGTCGGCCTGTCGCTGGCATACCACAAAGCGTTCGGTTATGACCGCTTGCAGCACATTTCCTTCGGCGGCCAGATCAATATCGTTGAGAAAAGCCTTGATTTTTCAAAGCTGACCTTTGAAGACATGAATGTAGCCGGTTCGGGGCTCATCGGTTCTACCCATGAGGTATTCAACAGTTCTACTCTTACTTATCCCGACTACAATGCGGGTCTGATGTATTCGGGTAAAGTATCCGATCACGTTACCGCATACCTGGGATATTCTTACTACCACCTTACTCAGCCGGTAGAAACTTTCCTGGGCAATGAGACTCACCAGATTCATTCCCGCCAGACTGGCTATATGGGCGCTTCTTTAGAAATGAATGCAAACACTGTATTATACGCCAGCGGTTTATACCAGAGCCAGGCTGCCGCTACCGAAGTATTGATCGGTGCTGCTGTAGGCTTTGTTCTTAACCCCGGCCATGATGCAGAATTCCAGAAGAACACAGTATTCTACCTTGGTGGCTGGTATCGCTACGGTGATGCGATCGCCCCTTACGTAGGTATTGAGTGGTCTAAGATGCGTATCGGCTTCAGCTACGATGTTAACGCATCCAGCTTCACTCCTGCTACACACGGTGTAGGCGCTTACGAAGTATCGCTGATGTATTTCGGCCGTATCAACAAGCACGAAAGGAACCCCGGTTACTCATGGTCTTGCCCTAAGTTGTGGTAAGATAACTGATATAGAAATTCTTAAAGGAACCGGCTCTCGTAGCCGGTTTTTTTGTCTTGCCGCATCTATTTGTGGGCGTCCGGGCCTCTCGACTTATCAACTTATTACTTATCAACTTATCACTTACAACCCTTCCCCTTACTCACGTACTTATTCCCCTTTATGAAGAACCTATACGGCCTCAGGGCGTCGTCTAAGGCGTAGGCTACACCCACCCTTGTGGCGGCGACAATATCCTTATTGGGCACCTTAATGCCCCTGTCTTCAATACGTATATCGGGGCCCTGCAATGATGCTCCGGTTTGGCTAGTGTGTATACCCAGCGCCATACTCATAGCGCCCGGTCCTGCGGTGAGCGATGGCGTAAGTTTGTCCTTTCCCCGCCGCTCCAGCATGGTCTCTATGCCTTCAATGGGCTCTATGGCGCGGACGAGCACCGCATGCGGCGTATCCTTAAAATCAGTGACGACATTAAAGAGATGATGCAGTCCATAGACTAAGTAGACGTATGCAATGCCTCCATGCATATACATTACTTCCGTTCGTTTGGTGCGCCTGCTGCCATAAGCATGAGACGCCTTATCTGTGGCGCCCGCGTAGGCTTCTGTCTCCACGATCATACCTGAGGTAAGGACACCGTCGAATTCTGTGACCAGGACTTTTCCCAGCAGCTCGCGAGCGATCTTCACTACATTTTTTCGCGTATAAAACGATTCGGGCAATACCATAACTGAGGCAAATTTCAAACTTCACCGCCCAATTTCCAAATGCTTAAAACCTTGCGCCAATGAGTAATCCTATTGTTTTCGTACCTTGTCTTTTTATCCGTAATTCAACACCATGAGTGACAACGCACGACCTGCTACTTACGACTGCAAGGCCACAGTTTATATGATCCCTATCCCGATAGCTGATGGCGCATTGCAAACATTATCTCCGGAGATAGCTGCGTATACAGGCCAGGTAAAACATTATTTCGCAGAGAATGTGCGTACCGTCCGCAGGTTTTTGCGTTCATTGCATGCTACGCTCGTTATTGATGACTTGCATTTTTCGGAGATCGATAAGCACA
>CAINOM010000734.1 GCA_903851455.1 uncultured Bacteroidota bacterium
CTATACCCAATATTGGGGATTTTTCCCCGGTTACCAGGGCGCTCTCGAGTACCGTATTTATTTCCCCGCCCGTAGAAGCAAGTCGGAAAATTTCATTTATGCCAAGGGCGGGATGGGATTTGCCGACTATACAGCACAGACAAACTACAAGCAAGTAAACGATTTCGGTGATGAGAAAAAATACGACCTGGCACCCGGTACCTATGTGCTGGCAGGCGGAGGCATAGGCCGTCATATTAATATCGACTGGTTCTTTATTGAATTAAATGCTGGTCTTAAATTTGCACAGGTCATCGGTGCGCCGCATGTTTATAACGAGCGCCTGTTTTACCTCACCGGCCCGGGCTCTATTGTCGATTTCAATTTCCATTTTGGGGTACAGTTTTAGCAACGCAACCAATCACCACTACTATTCTGCTTATGAAACGCCTGCTCCTGGTTTTTATAGTTGCTTTATGTTCAGCCATGGTGGCAAAGGCCGGCAAGCCGGATACTACCTTCATCACACCCTTCGAGCGGTCGAACGGTGTGCAGTCTGCCACATTTGCGGAGACCTTCGATTTTTATAAACGCCTGCGCGATTCGTTTTCCACCATCTTTATGGGTGATGTTGGCCCTACAGATGCTGGCTTCCCGCTACGCTACATCACGTATACCAGCGACGGTAATTTCAATAAGGACGATATTAAAAAAGAAGGGCGGGTGGTGATACTCATCAACAACGACATTCACCCCGGCGAGCCAGACGGTGTGGATGCCTGCATGATGTTGCTGCGCGATGCCGCAAAAGGTAAAATAACGGTTCCGAAAAATATCGTGCTTGTAGTGATACCGATGTATAACCTGGGGGGAGCGCTGAACCGCAGCAGCTACAGCCGAGCAAACCAGAACGGTCCTGAGAGCTATGGCTTTCGCGGCAACTCCCGCAACCTGGACCTGAACCGCGACTTCATAAAATGCGATGCAGCAGAAACGATCGGGCTTGAAGATCTGTTCAACAAAGTGAGCCCGGATATTTTCATAGACAACCATGTAAGCGATGGCGCAGACTACCAGCATGTGATGACCCTGCTGGCTACCCAACACGACAAACTGGGCGGGGCAACGGGCGAGTATATGTACAACACCTTCACACCACTGCTTTATAAAGATATGAAGGAACGCGGCTACGACATGGTGCCTTATGTAAATGATTTTGACGGCACACCCGAGTCGGGCTGGCGGGAGTTTTATGAGCCGCCCCGCTTCTCCAGTGGCTATGCCGCACTTTATCACATTTTTGCGTATGTACCTGAGACGCACATGCTGAAACCATTTAAAGACCGGGTGAATGCTACCAACGCGCTCATGCAAAGCTTTATAAAAGTAGCATCTGCCCACGCTGCAGAAATTAAAAAAGTACGTGCAGATGATCTCGCCGCCTTGCCTGGCAAGACAGAATTTGTGCTCGACTGGAAAGCAGATACGACCCGTTGCGACAGTATAGTGTTTGAGGGTTACGCAGGTGCATACAAGCCCAGTGAGGTATCTGGCCTGCCACGACTGTATTACGACCATAAGAAACCATTTACAAAGAAGGTACCCTTCTACGATCACTTCGTGCCGGCTAAAACAGTGACGGCGCCAAAAGCTTACATCATTCCTAAAACATGGGTATCCGTTATCAGCCAGCTGCGCAACAACGGCGTGAACATAAAGCGCTTCAACCGCGACACCACGATGACGGTGACCGCCTACCACATAGACAACTACGAGACTACACCCCACCCCTACGAGCGGCACTACCTGCACAGAAATGTACAGGTGACGCCCAATAAGATAACTATGCGCTTCTCGGAGGGCGACTATTACATACCGCTCAACCAAACCGCCAAACGTTATCTCATAGAAACACTGGAGCCTACCGCACCAGATGCATTCTTTGCATGGAATTATTTCGATGGCATCTTGCAGCAAAAGGAAGGATACAGCGCTTATGTGTTTGAAGACATAGCTGCTAACCTGCTGGAGAAAGACCCGGAACTAAAAAAAGCGCTGGAAGAGAAAAGGAAAAGCGACCCTGCATTTGCGGCAGATGGCTCGGCCCAACTCGATTTTGTTTACAAGCATTCACCTTACTTCGAGCAATCTTATTTGAGATATCCAGTTTATAGAGTGGAAACCCCAAACCCCTAAAGGGGCTTCACTTGTGAACATATGTTCATCAGCTTATTGTTATTTCACCTTTTCGTTTAGCAACGGTTTATCCAGGGACATTTACCCATTGGGTAGGAAGAAGTATGTTGATGTCGTTGAAGATATATTCACAAGCAAAGCCCCTTTAGGGGGTTGGCGTTTTCAGTTGCTCATAAAGCTTCACTACTTCCATTGCCTCCTTCACATCGTGCACCCTCAGTATATTGGCAGCCTGCTGCAGCGCTACCATATTGAGTGCCGTGGTGCCGTTTAGTGCATGCTCAGGGTTTACTTTCAGCGGCTTACAGATCATCGACTTTCGGGAAAGGCCGGCAAGTATGGGCCTGCCCAGCGTACTAAAGCTACTTAGCGACCTAAGCAGCGCAAAATTATGCTCCACAGTCTTCCCGAATCCAAAACCTGGGTCTATGATCACTTCCTTTATTCCGGCCTCTTCGCATTGTTCACAAATATCCCGCAGATATAGCATTACTTCCGCTACAACATTATCGTATTCGGGGTTTTGCTGCATGGTTTTCGGAGTACCCTGCATGTGCATCGCTATATAGGGCACACCCAGCTTACCCACTGTCTGCAACATTTCTTTATCAAACTTGCCGCTGCTCACATCATTTACCATGGCCACGCCTGCGGCTACCGCCTCTTTTGCGGTGCGGGCATTATAGGTATCTATAGAGAGCCACGTATCAGGGAAATTTTTGTGGATGGCCATAACCACGGGCATGACCCTTGCCAGTTCTTCATCTGCCGTTAGCAATTCCTGCCCCGGCCTGGTGCTTGCACCACCTATGTCCAGTATCGAAGCACCCGCCTTTAACATTTTCTCTGCAACCATCAATAAGCTTTCCGCATTACTATGGTGTCCTTTATTGTAGAAACTATCGGGTGTGGCATTGAGTATACCCATTACCACAGGTCGCGACACATCTAAAACCTTTCCATTGCTGTGCAGTACGGACAAATTATTTTTGATTTAGTTATAGAGAACCGTATAATATTGTATGTTTAACCGGATAAAGTTAACTGCGAATCGATGAAGGTTGTTAATGGAAACGAAAAAATGCCGTTTCAGCTACACTTTGCAGAGGTATTGATTAATTTTACCCAACCCCGAACCATTTAACTTTTTTAATCAAGTAACGCATGAAATATATAATCTGGACATTCAGAATCATCCTTGGCCTGTTATTCATTTTCTCTGGTCTCATCAAGGCTAACGACCCTCTTGGCCTCACTTACAAGATGAATGAATTCTTCGAGGTGTGGAACATGAACTACATGGTTAAGTATACCGAGTTTATGTCTGTGTGTATGATCGCCTTCGAGATCATCACCGGCGTGGCTATGCTGGTGGGCAATTATTTCCGGTTTTACATCACACTGCTTTTACTCCTCAATATCTTTTACACCTTCCTTACCGGCTATGCACTTTACTCAGGTAAAATAAAGGAGTGCGGCTGCTTTGGCGATTGCATAAAGCTTACTAATACTGTCACGTTCTATAAAGATGTGGTACTATCCCTGATCACACTTGTGCTATACATTTATCGTTACCGTGTATTCCCTATTTTCCAGAAAGCAGCTATCAATGCTTCGATCGTTGGTGCATCCGTTATCTTCGCATTTGGCATACAATGGTATACACTTACTCACCTGCCCATCAATATCCCATCTGCACCATTGTCGCTGTTCCACGATTGCCTGCCTTACAAACCCGGCAATAACCTCTGGGAAAAAATGCAGCCGGATAAAGACGCTGTAGCGCCGGTTTACCAAACGACGTTTGTTTATGAGAAGAACGGCGTTAAGCAAAACTTCACGGATAAGAACTATCCATGGCAGGACAGCACCTGGAAATTCGTATCCAGCAAGAATGTGCTGGTAAAGGAGGGAAGCGGCCAGCCGGAGATACATGACCTAACCCTTACCGATGCCAACGAAACCGACCAGACAGAATCTATACTTACCGCAAAGGGCTATACCTTCCTTTGGTTCCTGCGCGACCCATCTACTTTTAAGAGCAACAATATGGACCGCCTTAAGAGCCTTGCGGCAAAAGCTGCTGCCATGCACATACCTTTCTATGTAGCCTGCTCGGCAGACCGTGGTATTTGCAAAGCATTCCAGGAAGCATGGGGCATGAAAGATATACCGTTCCTGATCGTAGACGGAACCGTGAGCAAAACTGCACTGCGCACCAACCCCGGACTAATGCTGCTGAAAGACGGCACCGTGGTGAAGAAGTGGAGCTATCTCGACTATCCGAAAGATATGACGCTGGAAAACGGCAACCTGGAGCTGAAGTAATATCCGCAAGTAGGTCCACGCATTGGGTTTGGATTTTTGAATTTTAAAATTTTGAATTTCCTGCATGCCGCTTCGTTACTTCTTAGACCGTGCACGTTATAGCCTGCTGGTGCTGTGGGGAGTGGTAACATTGGTGTTCTTCCTGTTCAACGTATTGCCCGCAGATCCTGCTCGTCTCACCATGGGCCAGCGCAGTGACCTGGCATCCGTAGCCAATGCCCGTCGCGATCTGAACCTGGACAAGCCGCTGCCAACCCGCTACCTGCTCTACATTAACGACCTGCTGCCGCTGAGCATCAACAACCGGGATAGTGCCACGAGGCAATTGTACCACTATGTGCAGCTAATTCCTTTTTCAAAAAACAAAGCGCTTGTGCTCAAGTGGCCCTACCTGGGGCGCTCCTACCGCACCAAGCGCGAAGTGAATGCCATACTCGCGGAGGCGCTGCCCGGCACTGTTATCCTTGCACTAACGGCAATGACCTTTGCCACTATCTTCGGCATACTACTTGGCGTGCTTGCAGCGCTAAAAAAAGGCACATGGCTCGATACCTCGGCAGTTGCGGCCAGCGTTGCAGGTATCTCCATGCCTTCCTTTTTTGCGGGTCTGCTCATTGCATTCGTCTTCGGCTACCTGCTGCACAACTATACCGGCCTCAACATGACCGGCAGCCTTTGGGAATATGACCCCATCAGTGGCCGGCACCTGGCGCTGAAGAACCTTATTCTGCCTGCGTTTGCGCTAGGCATAAGACCCTTGGCTATAATCACACAGCTCACACGCAGTGCTCTGCTTGATACGCTTTCACAGGACTATATCCGCACCGCATATGCCAAGGGGCTTTCTAAAACACGAACCATCTTCCGCCACGCATTGCCCAATGCGCTCAATCCCGTTATCACCGCTGTATCTGGCTGGCTGGCAGAGCTGCTGGCGGGCTCATTCTTTGTAGAGTATATCTTCGGCTGGAAGGGTGTAGGAAAAATAACAGTGGATGGACTGGATAAATTTGACTTCCCATTGGTGATGGGCGCGGTGCTGCTCACCTCTTTCATCTTTATCGTCATCAACCTGTTTACCGACCTGTTCTATGCCTGGATCGACCCAAGGGTACGGTTAAATTCCTGATCTCTAAAAAGGCCCCATCGATTTATAGCTTTGCATCTAAATGCTTCTGCCTTCGCAAATGTTTCACGGCAACTGTTAACTGGTTAGCCCCTTTTCAAATACTCGCAGTCACTTTTTTATTACATTTATTTAAATCGAAAACTTATGAATAAAGCGCTCTCAATATTTGCTGCAATATTCTTTACCGCGGGAACATCGTTCGCACAAACCGGAGATACCTGGAAGAAGACCGTAAGCCGGATGATAGACCTTGCCCAGAAAGAGGATACGGTGGTGCACCATCTAACCGATGTCAGTAATGACACCTCACTGGCGGAGGCGCTGATAGGCGCGGCGAGGGCCGGTAAGATCACGGCGTACAGCAGTTTCGATTGCAATTTCACAACCAAACTGTCTATCGCCCAGATAAAAGAAATGACCGCACCCAGGGTGGATACCATGCTCTTGCTGGACCCGGTCACAAACCAGGAGATATACAAGATCGTTAGCAGGGATTTTAATTTCGACGCCTTACGTAAGTTTCGCATACTTGAGGAATGGACATACAATCCACATGCCGGGAAAACGGACATACAAATAACGGGTATCTCACCAATGCAGGATATCTATGGCGACGATGGCGTGTACCGCGGCCGGAAGTCTTTGTTTTGGGTGAAGTACAATGAAGTGCGCCCTATACTCACAAAGTATGATCAGAGCCATCCTACCCACACCATAGCCTCGCTTATCTGGGACGACTACTTTTTGAGTGATGTGAAACCGGGGGTGCAAAAATGATCATTTGAATGCTTAGAAAAATAACATTCGTTATAATCGCGCTCTGCACCTGCTTTAACGTAAGTGCACAAGTGGAGCATGCGTCAGCGAATGTCTGGAAAAGAACGGTAAGCAGAATAATTGATGCCCCACAGAAAAACAGCAGCGACGAGAAGGACACTACATTGGCGGAAATGATTATCAACTCCGTAAGAGCAGGTCAGATACCCGCGTTTAGAAGTTATGAGCCCATTTTCACCCGTCAACTTACGATGGATGAAATTTTGGGAACCAATAACACTGATCTATGGGATACATCCTATGTAGTGGACCCAGCCACTGGTAAAGAAACGGCCGTAACGCGTAAAGAGCTCGACTTTAACACCATAAAGAAATTCCGGATCCTTGAAGAATGGACATTTAACCCAAATTCCGGTAAAACGGAAATACAAATTACCGGCATAGCACCAATGCTAGACGTCTACGGTGATGACGGGGTGTACCGTGGTAGCAGGGCAATGTTCTGGCTGCGCTTTAACGATGTCCGCACACTATTGGCGAGATACGACCAGAAACATCCCAACAACAGTTTTACCGGGCAAATATGGAGGAATTACTTTTCAGGCGATGTAAATGCGAACGTACTTCATCAGAGCGCGTCAAGGCTTATTGATATGGCGGAAAAAGAAGACACTGCTGAGCACCTACTTTGGAATTTGAACCCAATGGGTGCAGTGTCGCTCTTTGATACAATATTTCATGCAATAACTCATGGCAACCTGGCGGCATGGGGCAACGCGGATTTCACGAAACCGCTAAAAAGAGATCATCTGTTCGAGTTGCTTGATTGGGGCCCGGACACAATCCTTGTCAATGATCCGGTTACCGGGAAAGAGGAAACAAAGATCGTGCATTACGACTTCAACCTTGGCTGGTATCATAAATACAGAATACAGGAAGACTGGACATTTGATCCCGTAAATTGGAAAGCAGAAATAAACATTACAGGAATAGGGCCGGTAAAAGAAAAATATAATTCGAATGGCAGCGTGCGCTTTAATGGAGTAATGTTTTGGCTGCGCCATAATGACGTAAAGCCAATCATTGATTTTTACGAGCAATACAACCCAAACAATACGATCGCAGGCCATATATGGAATGACTATTTTTTCAGTGAGGTAAACCCACAAGTATTGAAATAACTCAAAACTGGCATGAAATTTTTGCAACCCTAAATACAATTACCTACCATGACCGAAAAATTCAACGAAGCCACCCGAAACCGCCCTGAGGGTGACCGTATTATAGATGCACCAAGTGTCTTTTTAGACCTGAAGGCATTTATCCGTCAAATAAAAAATGAGGACGCATGGCACAAGAGCGACCGCAACAGCATCACCATTTTTAAAACAGACGACCTCTGTATAGTACTTGGCGGGCTCCACGAGCGGGCAGAACTACCTGCGCACAGAGCACCCGGCAATATGAGTATACAGATTATTGAAGGAGAACTGGAAATAAACACAGATGACATTACCACATCACTAACCAGCGGTCAGATGATAGCGGTACACAAAAGCGCGAATTACCGGGCAGTTGCTGTGGAAGAATCGATCTACCTGCTTACCATAAGTAACGTAGGTTGAGAAATTGAGTTTCCGGGAACAATCCAGATCCCCAATTACAAATTCCCAATTCCAATCATTCGCCGTATATTGTCAAATAATGGTGAACGTAGGACAATATAACACGCTTAAGGTCATAAAAGCAGTCGACTTCGGCATGTACCTCGATGGCGGCGAAGATGAGATACTGCTACCCAAAAGATATGTACCAAAAGACCTGAAGGTAGACGATGATATCACGGTATTCGTTTATCACGACAACGATGGGCGACTCATTGCCACCACCGACAAGCCTTTTGCCTCCGTAGGCGAAATAGCCATGATGGAAGTAGCCGATGTAAACTCAGCGGGCGCATTCCTCAAATGGGGGATCATGAAAGACGTATTCGTTCCCATTTCCCACCAGGAAAAAAGAATGAAAGCCGGCGACCGCAGGCTTATTCGCCTGTTCATAGATGCCCAGACTGGTCGGGTCACCGGCACCGAGAAAATAGACAAATACCTCAGTAATTACGAACTCACCGTAGCCGAGAATGAACCCGTAGACCTGGTCGTATTCCAGAAAACGGACATCGGCTATAAAGTGATCATCAACAGCAGGCACATGGGTGTGCTGCACTTCAACGAGGTATTCAAGGAACTCGAGGTTGGCGAAAAACTTAAAGGTTTCATCAAACACATAAGGCCGGATAACAAAATAGATGTATCACCGGGCGTAAAGGGCTATACCAAAGTGCTCGGCGAAGAAGATCACATTTTGTCCTACCTGCGAAGCAACAGCGGGTATATGCCGTTCAACGATAAATCCAGCCCCGAGGAAATTCACTCGGCATTCGGCATGAGCAAGAAGACTTTTAAGATGACGCTGGGAGCGCTATACAAGAAACGCCTTATCAGCTTCACACAAACGGGTACGAAGCTGGAGGAGTCTTGATATTCCGGACTTATGAACTTATCAACTTTTAACTTATCAACTTACCACGCATGAGCGATACAAATAAGCAGTCATCAAATTCGGGAGCGCTGTCTACACTCGTAACCGTGTTTTTTTTCTGGGGCTTCATTGCTGCAGGCAATGGCGTCTTCATCCCTTTTTGCAAACACTATTTTAAGCTCGACCAGTTCCAGTCGCAGCTCATCGATTTTGCATTCTACCTCGCTTATTACCTCGGCGCCCTGGCGCTCTACTTCATTGCCTCCGTCTTTAAGAAAGATGTGGTTGCGCGGTGGGGATTTAAAAATAGTATTGTTTATGGCCTCATATTCTCAGCCCTCGGCGCCATGGTGATGATACTGGCTGTAAACGCCAATACGTTCCCAGGTATGCTGGCGGGTTTGTTTACTGTAGCCCTCGGTTTCTCGCTGCAGCAGACTGCCGCTAATCCATTCGCTACCCTGCTTGGCCCGCCCGAGACAGGTACACATCGCATCACACTTGGTGGTGGCATCAATTCGTTCGGCACCATGATCGGGCCAATAATTGTGGCCCTTGCATTGTTCGGCACCACTATTGCAAAAGACGACCAGATCAATTCCCTCGGCCTTGACAAAGTGACGATATTATACGCCTGTGTTGGCGCATTATTCCTCATGGCCGCCGCATTATTTTTCTTCTCTAAAAAACTACCGGCCGGAAAATATGAAACACAATCAGAACAATCACCCAAGGCATTGATAGCGCTGGGAATAATGACACTGCTACTGAGTTGCGTTTTCGTTCCCGTGTTCAGAAGTTACATGGTCGAGACCAAGGATCCTGCAGTGCTGGAATCCATCCAGACAGAACGTTTCCGCTGGCTGCTCGGTGGCCTTATATCCATTGTTGGTGTGTTGCTAATTTCGTTGCTTAGCTCTAAGAAAAATACTACCGGCTGGGGTGCCATGCAATACCCACAGCTCATACTGGGCATGCTGGCCATATTCACGTATGTGGGTGTGGAAGTAACCATACAAAGCAATATGGGCGCTTTGCTGGAGCTGAAAGATTTTGGAGCTTATAGTTCATCACAGGTGGCACCGTTCATATCTGTTTATTGGGGCAGCCTTATGATAGGCCGCTGGACAGGCTCCATAAAAATATTCGAACCAAAAGGGAGCGTAAAAACACTACTGTTATTCATAGTTCCCGTCATGGCGTTCCTGGTCATGCTGGGTGTGAATTCTGTTGCACAAAATGATATCACCCCTTTCTACGGCTACATAATCTGTGTTATCATCCAGGCCATCGCATTTTATGCCACACAGGATAAGCCGGCAAAAACACTACAGGTATTTTCATTGCTTGGTGTTGCCTTCATGCTCGTAGGTATATTCACAACCGGCAAAGTAGCCACCTACGCATTCCTCAGTGGTGGCCTGTTCTGCTCCATTATGTGGCCATGCATCTTTGCGTTGTCCATCGCAGGGCTGGGCAAGTATACAGCACAGGGATCTGCATTCCTCATCATGATGATCCTCGGTGGCGCCATCATACCGCCGCTACAGGGTAAGCTCGCGGATCTTAAGACCATAGGCATTCACCAGTCATACTGGGTACCCGTGATCGGCTTTGCTTACCTGGCCTGGTTTGGCTTCTCGGCAAAGCGCATCTTACAAAAACAAGGCATCGACTATGACGCAACCATTGGCGCTGGGCATTGATATTGGCGGCACAAATACTTCTTATGGCATCGTGAACCGGCGCGGCGAGATCCTCGAAAAAGGCAGTATGTCCACAACCGGGCACGCTGCCACGCAGGATTACTTTGCAGCGATGACAAAAACGCTTACGCCACTTATTAATAAATTCGGGCGGGAGAATATCAATGGAGTTGGCATAGGTGCGCCCAATGGAAATTTCTTTACGGGAGAGATTGTATTTGCACCCAATCTGCCATGGCACGGAGTGATACCCATAGCCAGAACAGTGAGCGAGGCCCTGGGATTGAAAGCGACACTCACCAACGACGCCAATGCAGCCGCGATCGGGGAGATGATGTACGGCGCAGCCAAGGGTATGAAGGACTTTATACTGGTTACCCTGGGCACAGGAGTTGGCAGTGGCTTTGTCGCAAATGGACAAATGATCTACGGCCACGATGGGTTTGCCGGTGAACTGGGCCATGTGATCGCGGTGCGCGATGGCCGCAAATGCGGCTGCGGCCGTAACGGCTGCCTGGAGGCATATGCGTCTGCTACCGGCATCGTACGCACCGCCCATGAATGGCTGAACCAAAGAGATACAAATACTTTGCTGCGCCCTGGCAAAGGCAGTATAACCGCAAAGATGATACATGACGCCGCTACACAAGGCGATGCATTGGCACTGGAGCTGTTCGACTATACAGGAAAGATACTTGGACAAACGCTCGCCGATATGGTTGCCATCACATCTCCGGAAGCCATTATTTTCTTTGGCGGCCTCGCACAGTCCGGCGAACTATTGCTGGGACCAGTACACAAATACATGGAAGAAAACATGCTCAACATTTTTCAGAATAAAGTAGCGTTGTTACAATCGGCCCTGCCCGATGCAGACGCGGCAATACTGGGAGCAAGCGCACTGGCGTGGTAAAAAGGAATTTATGGAATTCGATGATACACATTTTATGAAGGAAGCGCTGAAACAGGCGCGGGAGGCCTATGATGCCGGCGAAGTACCCGTCGGCGCCGTAGTGGTATGGGATAATAAGATCATCGCCCGCGGTCACAACCAGGTAGAGCGTTTGAATGACAGCACCGCCCATGCAGAAATGATCGCGCTTACCTCTGCGTTCAACACACTTGGCAGCAAATACCTGCCGGAGGCAATACTGTATGTAACCGTAGAGCCATGCCTCATGTGTTGCGGCGCCATGTACTGGTCTAAAGTAAAACGCATCGTTTATGGCGCGGAAGACGTAAAGAACGGCTACCGCAAAACAACGGGCGACAACTTTCCCTTTCACCAGAAAGCAGAAGTAACCAAAGGCGTACTGGCCGATGAATGCGCACAATTGATGAAAGATTTTTTTATAGCACGCAGATAATGATACACCAATGGCATAGCGCAGGTCTTCGTTTATCTGCACTGGACGAAAATAAGCTTACTGAAATAACAGTCGCCCAAAAACGCATAGGCCTGCTAAAGAGAAACGGCAATGTCTATGCATTCACTGCATTATGTCCTCATGCCAGTGCGCCGCTATGTACAGGCTGGGTAGATCCGCTGGGGCGCATTGTCTGCCCGGAGCATAAATACCGTTTCGACCCGGCCAATGGCCGCAATACGACAGGCGAGGGATACAAACTGTTTACTTATCCTACCGAGCTTCGAAATGACGAAATATTTGTTGGTATCTTAGCTCCGGCAAATTCCTGAGTCTATGAAACTTCCTCCCTTTTTGAAAGCAGGTTCAACAATTGGCATCACATGCCCTTCGGGCTACGTATCTGCGGAACGTGTTGCTTATGCAATTACTGTGCTCGAGAAATGGGGCTTCAAAGTGAAGCAAGGAAAGACTATAGGCTCTGAACATTTCTACTTCTCCGGCACAGACACTGAGCGCCTTGCCGACCTGCAGGAGATGATGAATGACCCGGAAGTGGATGCGATTCTCATGGGTCGTGGGGGCTACGGTATGAGCCGCATTATAGACGACATTGATCTCAGAGGCTTTCTCAAAAAGCCAAAATGGCTGTGCGGCTTCAGTGATATCACCGTATTGCACAATCATATCCAGGCCTGTGGGAACATAGCATCGTTACACAGCCCTATGTGTGGCGCATTCAAGCCAGAGACCGAAAACGAACCTTATTTAAATACGTTGCTTACTGCATTGACAGGGGGTGAATTGCATTACGACGCCCCACCCTCGCCGTTCAACCGCAAAGGTGAGGTCACCGCCGAACTTACGGGCGGCAATCTATCTCTGCTTACCCATCTTATCGGGTCAGTATCCGAAGTGGATACTGCAGGGAAAATACTGTTCATTGAAGACATCGGGGAACACCTCTATAAAGTGGACCGCATGATGCTGACCCTGAAACGCGCAGGCAAGCTGGAAAATTTAAGTGCGCTCATTGTAGGTGGCTTCACCGAGATGGAAGATACCGACCGCCCTTTCGGCCAGACTATTGAAGAAATAATCAGCGACAAAGTAAAGGAATATGGCTACCCCGTATGCTTCAACTTCCCCGCTGGCCACCAGGATATAAATTACACGCTTACGCTGGGCGGTGTTCACCAGCTTGCGGTGAGCACCGACGGAGGGAGGCTTTCCCTGGTCCGTTAACTATCTCCGGTTTCAAACTTTTTGCACAGCAATTACGTAACTTTAATTATTGTCACCAGATAACCTTTGCCAATGAAAAAAAGGATCGTTGAAAAGCATCCGCTGGCCATACGTTGGTTTCACTGGATCAATTTCCCGGTGCTCACCATTATGATATGGAGCGGGCTGCTTATTTATTGGGCCAATGATGTGTACAAACTTGGCTGGAATGATAAAACACTCCTCCGGTTTTTCCCGCAGTCTTTCTACGACGCGTTACACATACCGTTCCACCTGTCTACCGGCATGGCGTTCCATTTTTTCTTCATGTGGTTCTTCTTTCTCAATGGGCTGCTTTATGTATTGTATACGATCGTCTCGGGCGAATGGCGATACCTGCTGCCCAATAGGCATTCCTTTAAAGAAGCATGGCTCGTATTGCTTCATGATCTCCATATACGCAAATCACTTCCTCCGCAAGACAAGTATAATGCCGCTCAACGCATAGCTTATTCGTCGATCGTGGTGATGGGCATGGGGTCAGTCCTCACCGGCCTCGCTATTTATAAACCCATACAATTTCAATGGCTATGCAATTTGTGCGGCGGCTATGAAGCGGCCCGCATCGAACATTTCATCCTTACACTGGGCTATGCGCTTTTCTTTATCGTGCATGTAGGGCAGGTGATACTGGCTGGATGGAATAATTTCCAGGCCATGGTCACCGGCTTTGAAGTGGAAAAATATGAAACCCTTGCGCCTGAACCAGACTCCGCCCCCTCAGCCGAAACACAACCCGCTCCTGTTCAGGAACCACTGATTACCCCCGCTGCTGAAACACTACCCAGTGCAGTCAACGATCCCGGGCAACAATCTGAAACAAATGAAACCTCTGCCATATGAGCAACAAACCGACTAACGAAAATACCGGTAAG
>CAINOM010000735.1 GCA_903851455.1 uncultured Bacteroidota bacterium
ACAGGCATTTTAGAGAAACTGTTCGAAGAGCATTTTGAGAAAAAAGCCGAAACCATTGAAGCGCTTGCCGTTTCTGGTTCAGACCGCCGTTATTATCGCCTTACCGCCGGCAAAACATCCGTAATAGGCACTTACAATACCAACGTAGCTGAAAACAATACTTACTTCTACTTCACGGAGCTGTTTCGCAAGCACCAGATCAATGTGCCTGAAGTATACAAGACCAGTAAAGACCGCCGCTCATACCTCCAGCAAGACCTGGGTAAAACATCGCTTTTCGACCTGGTGACAAAAGAAGGTTATACCGAACCCGTGCGTAAGCTATATCACAAGGCACTGGCTCAGCTGGCCAAGGTGCAGTGGATAGCCGGCCGTGATGCCGACTATAAACAGTGCTTCGCTTCCCGCCAGTTTGATGAGAAAGCCATCATGGCTGACCTGCTTTACTTTAAATATTACTTTGCCGACCTTCAGAACATACCATACGACCGCTCACTGTTAATGAGCGAAATGGAATTGCTGAGCAAGGACCTGGGCCGGGTGCAGCCGCAAACCTTTATGTATCGCGACTTCCAGAGCCGCAACATAATGGTGCATGATAACAAGATCTACTTCATCGATTTCCAAGGCGGTATGCAAGGGCCACCGCAATACGATATTGCATCACTGTTGTGGCAGGCGAGAGCCCAGCTGCCAGGCTCCTGGAAGGAAGATCTGCTGAACGGCTATATCAGCAGCCTCAACGATCTGCATGTATCACGTATGGACGAGATACACTTCAGGCGCGGCTATGTGCAGTTTGTATTGGTGCGTTTACTGCAAGTGTTGGGCTCCTACGGATTCCGCGGGCTGTTGCAGCACAAGGCTCATTTTATTACCAGCATCGGCCCGGCGCTCAAGAATCTTCAGCTATTCCTGTCAGACCATCCGCAGACTCCAGCATATCCCGAATTGAGGTCACTGCTTGAAAAACTGTCTTCTCCTGAAATGCAGGACAGGTACACCACAGTGCCCAGTGCCGAAAAGCCTAAGCTGGAGGTGCAGATATGCAGTTTCTCCTACAAGACCGGTATGCCCAAACCAAACTCACATGGGGGCGGTTATGTTTTCGATTGCAGGGGCATTCTCAATCCCGGCAGGTATGTGGCCTATAAGTTCCTCACTGGTGAAGATGAAATGGTGCGCCAATTCCTGGAGCGCGAAACCCGCATGCCCGACTTCATGAATTATGTATACTCGCTTGTGTCTATCAACGTTGATGATTATATAGCACGTGGTTTTGAGCAGTTGAGCGTAGCATTTGGCTGTACCGGCGGGCAACACCGTTCGGTATATGCTGCAAATCAGCTGGCTGCCTACCTGAAAACACGCTACAACCTCGAGGTATCAGTGGTACACTACAATGAAAAGAAATGGGTGCAGCAGGAAGAAGCTTCAGAATCAGCTTAAGCACTACAGGTAAGAGAGATCAGCTTACCACAACCCGTTCCACGAGCAAATAC
>CAINOM010000736.1 GCA_903851455.1 uncultured Bacteroidota bacterium
ACTTGCACACAATCGAAAGAAACCCATCGCAGCTCATGTTGACAGGCGATAATAACAATACTTAAAACTCAAACAATGAAGATATCTTTCCATGGTGCAACGCGAATGGTGACCGGGTCAAAACACCTCCTCCATATAGGCCAGAATAAAAAAATACTGTTGGACTGCGGGATGTTCCAGGGAATGGGGAAAGAGACGATTGAGCTCAATGGCAAGTGGGGCTTTGAACCATCGGAGATAAATTATGTGATCATTTCGCATGCGCATATAGATCATACCGGTTTATTGCCCAAGCTGGTAAAAGACGGATATAAGGGCAAGATATTTTGTACCCCCGCCACAATGAGCCTCGCTAAGCTGCTGCTGGTAGACTCTGCTCACATACAGGAAGAAGATGCAAGGCATATAAACAAGGAGCGGCGAGAGCAGGACAGGGAAGGTATAACAGTCCTATATACCGAACAGGATGCGCTGGATGTATTCCCTCTTTTCGAAACGATCCCTTACGACGAGCGGTATAAGATCGATGACGATGTAGAGTTGATGTATACTGACTGCGGCCATATTCCCGGGAGTGCCGCGATAAACCTGGTGATAAAGGAAAATGGTAAAGAAACGCGCCTCACGTTCAGCGGAGATATCGGGCGCTACCATGACATGCTGCTACGCTCTCCTGAAGTGTTCCCGCAGGCGGATTATATTATCACGGAATCAACTTACGGAGATAAAGTTCATGACCGGCAGACGACCGCCGCTGACAATTTACTGCGTCACATCGTGCATACCTGCCTCGAGAAAAAAGGAAAGCTTGTGATGCCCGCGTTCAGCCTTGGGCGAACACAAGAGATATTGTACATGCTTAACCGGCTGGAGCTGGAGCGAAGATTACCTCCGCTCAATTACTATGTTGACAGTCCGCTGTCCATCAAGATTACTGATGCGATCAAGCAATACCCCGAGTGCTTTAACAGTGATGTCAGGCAATTGCTTAAGACAGATTCCGATGTTTTTTCTTTCAAAGGGCTGAAGTACATCGAGGAGGCAAAGGATTCAATTGCACTTAACGATCTGAAGGAGCCAAGCGTCATTATTTCTGCGTCCGGAATGGCGGAAGCAGGGCGCGTGAAACACCACATTGCCAACAACATCGAGAATCATAAGAACACGATACTTTTGACCGGATATTGTGAGCCGCAATCACTTGGCGGGAGGTTAAAAAGAAAACCTGAGGAAGTGGGTATCTTCGGGAAGAAGTTCAAGGTCAATGCGGCCATCGAGGAAATAACGAGTTTAAGCGCCCATGGCGATTTCAACGACATCAGTCAATGGCTTTCCTGCCAGGACCCGGCTGCGGTGAAGAAATTATTCATAGTTCATGGCGAGTACGAAGTACAGGTAAATTTCAGGGACCGTCTTATCAAAAAAGGCTTCAGGGATGTGATCATTCCCGCCATGGACGAGGTTGTCGGGCTATCTGAATAGTTGCTCCGGATTTACTACCGGCGTATTTAACGTTACATCATTTCACGAAACTGCCACTGTTGGTAGGGCGCATTTTAGTGCCTCCATGCCTGTTTTTGGGCGTTTTGGGTGCTTTTCGAGTCTTTACGCGCCCGCATATACATTCCCTACCCCGTATTCGCACTTCACGCCTCAAAACCGCCACTTACTACCTGCAGCTTTTACCAGAGCGTAATTAACCTGACGTTTGTGTTACAAAATTGAACTGATATGAAAACAAGAAACTTTTTATTATCGCTATTGATCGTTACCGGGGTGGCTATAAGCGCCGCGACCGCACAGCAGGCAAGCTTCACTCACATAAGCATGACAACCGTCAATGCCAGGACTATGATCGCGTTTACCACGTCACGTGAGGCAAACGTGAAGCACTATCGGATAGAGGCAAGCAACGACAGTATCCACTTTACGGCTATCGCTAACCTCCCGTCTGCAGGCAATTCGGTTTTTCCACGTAACTATAATTACGATATTACTGCATGGTCGTATAAATACTACCGGGTGGGAATTGTGGAGATGAGCGGCGGAATGCCTTATTCCTCCATTGTGGAAGATCGCGAAATCATGCCAGACCAACTTAAACCGACAGACCCGCAAATGGCATCGCCCGGACCGTCTAATACACTGGTAAAGCAATAAAAATGGAAAGATGTTTAGTATGAATGATAGGCCCTGTCAGCAGTACAACAACTACCTCACGCGTGAGGTAGTTGTTGTTAAACAAATCCATTATAATTAATTACTTTTATTCAATGGTTAAAACTACTAATTTAAGAGCTGTAATCGTTGATGATGATGAATTTTGCTGCGTGCAGCTGCAGGACGTCATTGCGCGGAAAGTGCGCAGTATTGATATTTTGGCTGTTTGCAATAGTGCAGAAGAGGGGATAGAAATGATACAGCAATTGTCGCCGGATATTGTTTTTCTCGATGTGGAGATGCCCGGCATGAATGGCTTTGAAATGCTGAAGAAGCTACAGGCGATCAATTTCGAAATTATTTTCATTACCGCTCACGACCATTACGCCATAAGGGCTATTCGTTTTTCGGCTATTGACTATTTGCTGAAGCCTGTGGATGCCACATCGCTGCAGGAGGCACTGGACCGGGTAATTGAGAAAAAAAGAAAGCACATAGAGATACCTCAGCGGCAACTGGAGATCGTGAATCACCCTGCAGGTAAGCAGATGGATAACCTGGCAGTCCCCACAATGGAGGGGCTGCTGTTCATCAGCCTGCAGGATATCGTCAGTTGCGAGTCGGATGACAAGTACACGATGATTTTTCTCGCTGATAAAAAGAAAGTGGTGGCGTCCAGGACACTTGGCGATTTTGAAGAGATTCTGTCAAAGCACGGATTTTTCCGTATCCATAAATCGTACCTGATCAATCTGAAGCACCTCCGGAAGTATTTGCGAGGGGAAGGCGGCCAGGTAGTGATGTCGAACGGAGCTACGCTGGATGTATCGAGAAGAAAGAAGGAAGAATTGATGGAGCTTGTTTCCCAGTTTTGATTGCTTTAGTGAAAGGACGGTGAAGATTGCTGTGGAAAGAGATTTTTTTTGATAATCACAATCAACAAATGAACAGACCGCTGAAATTCCTGTCCTTATTTCTATTTGCCATTGTTTCGGGCACAGCACTCTATGGCCAGGAAATAGATCGGCAAAAACTTGCAAGGAAGCTTGAAAGATTGAAACAATTTGAAGCCAATAGACAACACCAGGGAAGTAACTCCAGCCCCTTGTCGGACTCCACTAAAGCGGATATTCTCGATAGTATTGCCCAAATATATTGGCTGAGCAAGCCTGATACTGCTTACTTCTTTGCTCAGCAGGAGTTGGCCCTCTCGCAGCAAATCGGATATAAAAAGGGTATTAGTAATTCATATAACGCGATAGCAGTAGTTAATGAAATTAATAAGAACTACCCGATGGCGGAAGAGTACTTCCAGAAGTCATTAAAAATCAGCGAGGAGATCGGATACAAAACCGGCATTGCGTGGACATATAACAACATGGCCATTTTAGACGCAGAAAGTGGCAGATACAAAGAAGCGGCAAAAAGTTTTTTGGTGGCGAGGCAGCTGTTTGTAGAAACAGGTGATGAAAAAAAAATAGCCAATGTAGATCAATGCATAGGCCAAATATACAAGCAGTACGATATCAATTATGACGAATCGAAAAAATATTACGAAAGGGCGCTCATTGCCTATCAAAAACTCGGAGATATTGGCAATGTTGCCTTTACCCATTTTAACATAGGCTTTTGCTATGGCAGTCAGGCAAGCTATCCCCAGGCTTTGGATCATAATCTATTAGCGCTGAAAGGATATGAAGAAGTCAGAGATGATCGCGGAATTCTGAATTCAACGGAGAGCATTGGAGTTCTTTACGATGCCATGCATTATTACCCCGAGGCTATTAAATACTACAAGGATGCATTGAAAATAGCGTCCAGGATAATGGACAGTGCAATGATATATACATCCTATTGCAACCTGGGAGGAGCATATTTGCACAATTCCAACTTCCC
>CAINOM010000737.1 GCA_903851455.1 uncultured Bacteroidota bacterium
TATTGCACACGCTTCTGAATCGCGGATTAACAGGATTCATGGATTTCGCTGATAGCAGAAAGGGCCATCCTTAAAAATTGCACACTTCCTTGCGAAAAACAATATTGCACACATAAGCATTGATAATCAATAAAATAAATAAAAATCGTTGCACACCTGTCTGAACCTCAGATTAGCCGTGATCAACTGATTTACTGCTTTTCAACTAATTGCGTTCGCCGAAATTGCACACCCTTTGCGAAAAATATTATTGCACACATTTTTGTTGATAATCAATAAAGTAAGCGAAAATTTTTGCACACCCGTCCTTGGCCGGAGGGTTCTTGCTTAGGTTAAGCCTTGCAACCGCAAGGGATACCCCTACTGTTTCTCATTTTATTCAGATCGCTTCCGGACGTTAATCCTGAAAATGGGTTGCAACTGTTTTGCCAGAAAAAGGCTTTTCGAGCTGCCTATTTAGTGCCACAAGAAATGTGCCGGAGCGGTATGACTGCGGGGAAAGATTCTCACATTTTACAGAAGTACAACATACCAGATGGCATGGCGATCTAGTTGACAGGTTCACCACACATGACAATCCGATGCGCTGGCATGATTCTACTACCTTGCTACTAAACAACAGCATGGAAAACAAAAAGCCAGAGCGTACGGACTACGACGATGAAAAGGATGATGTGATAGAAACAAAGAAGCCATTCTTTGAACTTGAAAAGCATGCTAAAGATGCAAATGAGCGGTTGAGGGTTTTCCTGATGGGGTTGTCGCAACCAGAAATGGTGGCCAGGATAAAGCAACTGGAACTATCTGACCGAAGCCTTAATTTTTTGTGCGAGGGAATTGCGCTGGAAAAAGAGGACTACGAAATATGTATGGCTGTGGAAGCAATTAAGAGAGAGCGAGCACAAGTTACAAAAGAGTCACAGAAGGGGTAGCTTCAGCAAACAAAATACATCTCCATATACCCCTTACCCTTAACCTCGATCTCGCCCCGGTATTCGCAAGTGAATTTATCTTTTACCTGTTCGTAGGTAGCGTTTGATACGTTCACTCTACCTACGTCTCCGTGATGTTCCATGCGTGAGGCAATGTTCACGGTATCACCCCAAATATCGTATTGAAACTTTTTGATGCCGACAACTCCCGCCACCACATGGCCGGTATGTATACCCAATCTCATTTCAAATCCATCGGCCCCTGCTTTTTCAAGCGCTGATCTCCGCGTGCTCATAAACTGCTGCATCTCCAGACCAGCCTTTACCACATTACATGGCGGGCACTCCTGGTCATTGATGCCACCTGCGGCCATGTAGGCATCACCGATCGTCTTGATCTTTTCTATGCCATAGCGGGATATGATCTCATCGAACGCACTAAAACAATAGTTGATCTCCGTTACCATTTCCTTTGCCGAAAGACTGGCGGCGATCTTTGTAAATTCCTTGAAGTCGGTAAAAAGAACGGTAGCGTTCTCTAAAAATTTTGGTTCCACTTTCCCATTTACCTTCAGTTCTTCCGCCACTTCTGCCGGAAGGATGTTAAGCAGCAAATTGTCCGATATGCTCTTTTCTTTTTTAATGGTCAGCGCAAACCATGCAGACGCAGCAAAGACGACGGATGAGGCCATACCAATATTCATAAGGTAAAACAGTCCTTTTGTTTGCTGAGAAACGGACGGACGGTTATCAAACAAATTCGGTTCAAATACCGCAGAGATGAATATGATTAAGATAAACATCACCATCCATGCAATAGATGCTCTGAAAGACAAAAAGATCAGTGCTACAAGCGGGCCAACAAAACTCCACGCTGTTACAAAACCACTTTGGTCGAGGCTGCCGATACTCCATTGAATAAGGGCTGTAACCCACATGATGCACAATATCTGTGCATAAACAAGTATCTTATGATTGCGAAGATAATGGGATACCGGGATCGCAGACCCCACGATCAATACGAACAGCAAGGGAAGAAAAGTAACGATACCCCAGCCAAAAACGAACAAGTAGAGGGCAGACCAAAACAAACCGCAGACACAGCAGGTAAGGGCTATGAGCAGAATAAGCAACTTACTGAATGAAACTTCAGCAGAGTCACATTCTTTCCTGGCAAACAGTTTGAACTTCGCGATCATTTTAGTGCGTTTATCGGCGCGGCTATTTTCCATGCCGTTCCACCACAAATAGCTCCATCTCCCCTGCCCCTTTTAATTGTGTCATACCAATGCTCCGGAAGGAATAATCTTTGCCAAGTAATTGGCGTGTAGCATCTGTTATTGTCACCGCCATGTTCACTCCGGCTGTTTCTACGCGGGCGGCAATGTTGACATCAGCGCCTATAATATCATACACAAAGCGGGTCTTACCGATGATGCCAGCTATGACGCTGCCCGAGTTGATGCCTATCCGGCATTTCCAGACCTGTGCGGAATGGGTATTTCGTTCATTTAAATAGGCAATAAAGTCGAAGGCCACATTTACCAGCTTGCGGGCATGGTCTTCGCTATCTGCGTTGAGGCCCGTTGCGGCCATGTAGGAGTCGCCAATCGTCTTTATACGGGTAACACCTTGCTTCTCGCACAGCACGTCAAAATGGCCATAGATATCTGTAAGCTCACCAATCAGCAACTCAGGAGAAAGCTGGGTAGAGATGCCTGTAAAATCAATAAAGTCGCAAAACATCACGCTTACGTGCTGGTGTATCTTTGGTTTGTGGCTACCCTCTTTTATCAGGTCAGATATTACAGCATCGGGTAGCAGTACTTTCAGCAGCGCTTCCGATTTTTTTCTTTCCGACTGCAGGGCAAGGTGTACATTGATCCTTGCCTTAACGATATCCGGGTTGATGGGCTTGGTGATGAAGTCGGCGCCGCCTTTTTGCAGCCCGGTGGTCTCATCGGCTACTTCATTGAGGGCGGTAATGAAGATGATCGGAATCTTCTGCGTCAGCGGGTCTTTCTTCAGTATCTCGCAAACAGCAAAACCGTTCATTTCCGGCATGATGACATCCATGAGTATCAGGTCGGGATAGGGTTCCTGCTTGGCTAGTTCTATCGCTTTTGCTCCGCTTTTGGCGATCTTTACTATGTATATATCTTTCAGCAACGAGGCCAGTATCTGCAGATTTTCTACAGAGTCATCGACCGCAAGGATCACAGCCCGTCTATCGTTGGTATCTAATATCATTTGTTCTTCAAATATACTGTTACGCCAGTACTTTTAAGGCACCTTCAAAATCAAAACTATTCAGGGCTTCCATGGCGGTTCTTAACCTCAATATTTCATCATCTGCCATGGAGTAAGTATTGATCATGTGCTCACAGTACTCATTTGCCCGGCTGTCGGATGTTTCTATCAATTTCAACAGCTGCGTATAACTGCCTGCAGCTCCGTCTGTGCCAGTGTGCTGTGGCTG
Source organism: uncultured Bacteroidota bacterium (assembly GCA_903851455.1). Classification (GTDB taxonomy): domain Bacteria; phylum Bacteroidota; class Bacteroidia; order Chitinophagales; family Chitinophagaceae; genus Nemorincola. Next base: position 3,412 of record CAINOM010000737.1, read on the forward strand.
GGCTACGGCAGGTGCGGCAACATGCTTGTCCAGCGCGCGCTTTATCACGTCTATTTGTTCCGTTACACTTTCAGCCAGCACCTTTACGCTGTATACCAATCCGGGATTGAATGGACCACTGATCTTTTTAAACTCTGCCGACAGCTGGTGCGCGCTTTTGTAGATAGCGTCCATGCCCATGTTGCCGCTTACCCCTGATAGTGTGTGCAGGTAATTTGCCAGCTCTGTAAATTCATTGCCGGCCACGAGCACATTGACATGCTCAATTATGTCGCTGTAACTTGCTGTGAATTTTGCGAGCAGGTTGATGTACACATTTTTCTTCCCGGCCACACGCGATAGCCCCATGTTGATATCAATGCCATCTATGTAAAAGCTGTCGACAGTTGTGGGCTCAATAGCTATGTGTTTTGAAGGTGTAATTTTGTTGGTATCGCTGCGGTCTACATAGTTAGCCAGGGTGGTATAAAGGATGACGGGATCAATAGGCTTGGTGATATGATCGTTCATGCCTGCCGCTATGCTTTTCTCGTATTCACCCTTCATGGCATGAGCCGTCATTGCCAGTATCGGCAGCTTCTGAATATGTATGTCTTCCCGAATGATCTTCGTAGCGGTGAGTCCATCCATTTCCGGCATTTGTATATCCATCAATACCGCATCATAGGTATTTTCGCGGACCTTTTCTACCGCCTCCCTGCCGTTTCGGGCACTATCATATATGATGCCTACGTCGCCCAGCAGCTCCTGTGCCACTTCGAGGTTGATATCGTTGTCTTCTACTATGAGCACGCGGGCGTTGCCTAGCTTCATTTTGAAATCATCCAGCAAGCCATGGTGCTCTTCGACAGTCAGTTTGTTTACCGGGCCCAGCCGGAATACGTTGGTGAGTGCATCAAACAGCGTGGACGGGTTGATGGGTTTAAGCAGGTAACCATCTACCAGGCCTTCCCTTGCTGCTTCCTTCACCGCATCGAGTCCGAAGGCTGTGACCATAAGCACGGTAGGCGCAGAAGTGACATTTCTTTCCTTTAACTCCTTTACCATTTGAAGTCCGTCCATACCGGGCATGCGCCAGTCTACGATCATCAGTGATATTGGTATCGCAGTGCGCAATTCCCGATCATAAATCTCTATCGCCTCGCGCGCACTATTTGCTACCAGCACGGCAAAGCCAAAAGAGGTCAGCATTTCACTAAGCACCATCCGCGCATTTTCAGAGTCATCTACGAGCAGTACTTTAAGGCCCTTAGGCATGTTGATATTCGAAAGACCCTGGGGCGAATCGTATACCGTATTTTCCGGCAGCGGAAAGAATGCGTTAAAGCTGAATTCAGACCCTGCCTCAGGGCTGCTCTTCAGCGCCAGCGCACCATCCATCATTTCCACAATTTTCTTAGAGATGGCAAGGCCAAGTCCGGTGCCGCCAAATTTCCGGGTGGTTGAGAGATCGGCCTGCTGGAATGGGTTGAATATCGTTTCCTGCTGCGCGGCGGTCATACCAATACCTGAATCTTTCACGGCAAAGCGAATGATGATCCCGGCATCCTTAAACGACGCGATGCGCGCAGATATCCTTACCTCACCATATTCAGTGAACTTAATTGCATTATCTGCAAGGTTCAGCAGCACCTGCCGAAGCCTAACGGCGTCGCCAAGGATGATGGGGGGGATGTTGGGGTCTATGTTTGTTATCAGCTCTATGTCTTTCTTCTTTTGCAGCTTAACGTTGAGGGTGTCTGCAAGGTTTGAAATAAGCTCTTCGAGGAA
>CAINOM010000738.1 GCA_903851455.1 uncultured Bacteroidota bacterium
GTCTTTTCACAGGATCATGAAGCAAACACCACCTGAGCTGCAGAAAAAATGGGATGGCGGAATAGACTGGAGAGACGACAGGTCTTACCCGCACATACAGCCGGAAGTAATACAGGAACTACCAGCTGGCGCAAAGGCCGCATACGTAACCCTGCTGAACAAACTGAGCAGGGGTAATATTTAGATCACATTAATCCAACTAAGCAGTGGAAACAATAGCAGTCAGCAACATGCCTACAGAAAACGTAGTTTTCAGGAAAATAAAGGAAATAAGTGCACGCGAGATACAGCCGCGGCCCACAGTGCACACCAGCGAACTGGCCGGCGAACTATTCGTGAGCCCCGAGAGCATTATGCCCTTACTCACCGAGTTAAAGAAATTAAGACTCCTCACCTTCAATGACGTAAAAGGCTCCGCGATCAAGCTCACGCTCCTCGGCACTGTAGTGAAGCGGGATAAATAGTAGCAACTCAACCGTGCTCAGATTTGCCAGCTTTGAAAAGTTGGCAAATCTACGGTAACGACACGCCTCCCTTCTTACCTTCTTTGCGGCCTCGCTAAAAGAAATTCCTTAGCGTCTCAGCGCCTCTGCGGTTAAATTTTCACGCGCCGTTTATGCCTTAGGTATGCGCTTCAATGTCTCCAATAAAAACGACCAGAACTTCTGTACCGAAGATATTTGTGCGCACTCATCGGGAGAGTGTGCTCCGTTTATATTCGGACCGAAGGAGATCATCTGCATATCCGGGTAGTTAGCGCCCAGAATACCGCACTCCAGGCCCGCATGCACCGCATTTACATGCGCTTCTTCGTGGAACATCTCCTTGTAAAGACCAGACATCAGCTTCACTATAGGCGCATCTGGTCGTGGCGCCCAGCCTGGGTATCCACCGGCATAGGCCACATCGGCATCCATAAGTTCAAATGCGCTGGAGATGGCGGCGGCGAGGTCGTCCTTCTCCGTATCCACCGAGCTACGGGTGAGGCACTGCAAGCTATAAGTACCATCTGCTACCAGCACACGCGCAAGATTATTAGAGCTTTGCACCAGCCCGCTTATTTCGGGGCTCATGCGATAGATACCATTGGCACATGTGTAGATCGCACGCAACAGTTTCAGTTGAAAACCAGCGATCATCACCTGAGCAGGCACCTCTGCCGCTTCCATGGTTATGACCAGCTTAGGATCGGTGACCCTATATTCTTCTTTTAGTATACCGGCCAGCATAGCAACTGCGTCCTTCACTTTGGCTGTGTCTTCCCTATCGGTTACGATCACCGCTACCGACTCGCGTGGTATGGCGTTGCGCAGGCTGCCACCGTTGATGCTGGCTATGCTTGCATCGCACTCATTCGTGAGGTGCAGCAATATGCGGTTCATCAGTTTATTGGCATTGCCGCGGCCCAGGTGGATCTCCGCACCAGAGTGACCACCCGTAAGGCCCTTTACAGAAATGGTAAAGGCCGCATCGCCCGATGGCTTCATGGTCTTGTAGCTGCCCGTTGCGGTAATGTCTACACCTCCCGCGCAACCTATCGTCAGTTCATTGTCGGCTTCTGTGTCCAGGTTCAGTAATATACTGCCGCTTAGGACGCCGCCTTTCAAAGCGAGCGCGCCGGTCATGCCCGTTTCCTCGTCTATGGTGAACAGCGCCTCCAGTGGAGGATGTGGGATATCGGTAGACGACAGCAGGGACATGATCGATGCCACACCTATACCATTATCCGCTCCCAGTGTAGTGCCACGTGCGCGCACCCAGTCACCATCTACATACATCTCTATGCCCTGCTTGTCAAAATCGAAAGTAGTATCGCTGTTCTTCTGGTGCACCATATCCAGGTGGCTTTGCAGCACGATGGTCTGCCGGTCTTCCATGCCGGCGGTAGCCGGTTTCTTTATGATCACATTCCCTACTTCATCCTCCATCGTCTCCAGCTTCAGCCCTTCGCCAAAAGCCTTCATAAAAGCCCTAACCCGCTCCTCTTTCTTAGAAGGGCGCGGTACGGCGTTAAGGTCTGCAAAATGGTTCCACAATGCGCCGGGCTGGAGTGTTCTTATCTGTTCGTTCATGATCGTTCTGTTTCGGGGTTCGAAAGTAGGGATAATTAGGTTGAAAAAAGATGAGAGCAGTCGGAAATGCGGAGAAATAACGCTTTAATTAACACATTTTCGCCGCCAGTCTTTATGGTTTTCTAGAACAATACTTTTCATTTTCCTAACAATAGCCCCGAACTTCAGGTCGGGGGACACAATTCAACAAAAAGCTGGCTTTAGCCAAAATGCACGCTGCGAGAATATGCTACCCGAATTTAGGCTAAAGCCCGAGAGTATTATATTTTATCCCCCTCGGCCTAAAGGCCTGGGCAATTAAAATGATGTTCCCATAGTGCAATTTATCAGACCGCAGATCGGCAAATGAAATTTTCTGGACAAATGCCTAACTTTATCGAACAACATTGATTATGTCAGCCGATTCATTAAGCAATATCCAATTGGAGTTATTGAAATTGTATTCGTTCAATATTTCGGATGCAGATCTGCTAAACATTAAACGTTACTTGGCAAAGTATTTTGCTGCGAAAGCAATTGATGACGCAGACCGGATTTGGGAAGAGAACGGATATAGCATTGAGACAATGAATAAATGGTTAAACGAATTCGGATTTATCAAATAGCTCGCGTTAGCCTCCCGACATTCAAGCTCAAAGCGATTCAATCATTTTATAAAAATCGGTCTTCCTCACATCAGCGATCGTTTTCTCTTTGTCAAACTTTTTTTTATCGTCTTCATAGCCGTATGGCACTTCTATTTCCGTGTTCAAAAATTTTATATAAAAATTGTTATAATCATAGTCCTTGCCGTGCTTTGCTTTCGCGTAAATATTCGACAGCGCTTTGTCAAGATCACTTTTAATATTTTTGTGGCCGTCTAAGAGTTTTTTCAACTCTTCAATCACCTTCGAATTGTTTGATAGTGTAATAAAAACAGCTGGCAATAGTGACCCAATTGCAGACTCTTTTTCACCTAACTTCAGGTATATCTCCGAATATCTCAATGCAACCGATATTCTATTTGCTGCATGTTCATTCCCACAAAAGTGCAAGTATCTATAAACGGTGTCTGACATTGCGAAATAATGTAGTGCTGTATCAAACATATTTTTGTTGAAATAAATGTCCGATAAGAGTTCGCTTGCCCGATGCCGGTAGTTGGTGTACGGATCGTCCATAATCCCACCTCCAGAGCTTTCCGTCTCGTTAAAACTGCTAGTTAGAATGGATTTAAAAATTACGATTGAACTATCAAACTCCCTATTCATCAGGTAACAATACCCTGTATTATAAAAAGCCTTCGGGAATAACCCGTTTTTGGGATTGTGAACTACAATATATCGAAAGGAAGCAATTGCTTTTTTGTATTCCTTTGCTTCCGCGTACTTTTCGCCCTCCATAAAATAGTCCGAAGGCATTTTCTGTGCGGACGCGTTTTGCATCGAAAAGGCGAAAATCAATAAAAGACTGTACAGCAGATTCATCATAATGTTAAAGTATATTGATAAAATGAAAGTCCTTTAATTCCGAATAGCACTAGTTTCCTCCCATCAAAGTAGCTGCTCTCCTCCAGAATTTTCCACACTCCGTCAATTTCTTTATAAAATTTATTATTGATGTTAACCGCCAGTTTATTCTTACCTATCATTTGTACAGCAAAGAAGCCGTTGTCATCGAATTTGCCTGCAACTATTTCTCCGACTCTGCTGCTGTCTTCATAAGAACTCGCCTTAACCGGGATCATTGGCTTTGAGAGCTGCCCATTATAGACAAAATACCCAGCTGAATCAATTTCAATGTAAAAGAGATTTTTGCCATTGCTTATCTTACTCCTTTTAGAATTGATCGGAAACATGTCAGCGCAAGAACGAACAGAAAAGTTCTTGAAGTTAGAGAAACCGGGAAACAACAATTTGTCGTCATTATATAGATAGGTCGAATCATCGGTTCTAAAAAAATGTAGCGAACTGCCTCGGGGGCTAATATAAAGTGGAATAGCCCTAACGCCATATCTGCTGATAGGGGTCTCTGACTTGACACCATTTACGTACTTGTACAAATAATAGTTCTCAATCCCGTAACATGCGAAGTTCGATTCACTGTCAAGCGAAGGAAGAAGTATTTCATTGAACGGAACATTACACACTCGCCCATTCACATTCAATTTCGTTTTGTTACTTTGCTTGTAACTGAACAAATAATTTACCTTATCAACAATTGTAATGTTAGCAATCGATTTGAGGTTTTTATGAAGCATGTTATTGACAGCAATGTAACTTGCTCCATTGTCGTCACCGCTGTAGTAATACCCACCATTTTCTTTGAGTTCACAATTCCATACGGTTCTTACAGGTCCCATAATAGTATCGGGCGTGTGAATAAAAAACATATAATCATACCGTTTGTCTTCTCCCTTTCTAGGCTTCCGACCATTTGCATACAGGTAGTCACCATGATTATTAATATGTAACTGCGCAAAATCGTTTTCAGAAGAGTCTATCAGCATGCCATTTGCAAATAGTCTGTGCATGAAATTGTCCTCAACGGTATATATACATTGTCCATTGTTACTTAGACCGCACCAATCATCCTCATGTTCAAAAAACATTTTCTTCGCTTCAAACTGAGATACCATCCTTGAATTAATACGCCATTTGCTGTGCGACAACGTATCAATTTTTGTTTTTAAAACCCCGTCTACGTATATCCCAATACTATCTTTCATTACACATGGGATTGCAAGATGCCTTGAGTTTTCGGATTTGGGAAACCGGAAATCAGAAAGTTCAGCTCCCAAAACCGGCCCGAAGGGTTTACTTGAAGAGCTCACGTAGTAAGCTTGACTTTTATCCGTGGTGACTGTGAATCGCTTAACAGAAGTACTCAATTCTCGATGTAATGGCCCAAGTTTTTGTTTACTGCCGATTAAAAAACAGGCTTCATCGTCATCCTTGTTTATTTCAAACAAATATTCTCCGTTTATGTCAAAATTTACGGAACGTGCATTGACATAAGTGGAATCATTCGAATCCGTGAGAATAAGTTTCTCCTCAATTGTCTGTCCGAAAATATTGGAGTTGAATGACGCTGCAATACAAATGAAGGCAACAATTGTCTTAGCGATTTTTTTTCTACCTGACTTAACTAAGCAAATTCTCTTTTGGAAAGCAAAATTGATATAAGGAAACTTCCTGTTCATAGCCAATCTAAAACTACTCAAATTTATTTTACCTTAAAGCTGCTGTATAAAAATTCTGTATTTGATCAGAGTTCGTTACACTCAAATTTGTGGATTTCTTTCCTCTGCCAAAACGCACTCCGGCACATTTCTTGTGGTATAATAGCACTAGTTTGCCCCCTGAGAAGATGGCAGATATAATCTCAACCACCCGACAAAAAAACAGGAGAACGTCATTAAATTTTCAGAACCCACAAATACCCTAAAAACTATCAGCGTGGGGCATGATGGGAAATCTGAACAAAATTAATATCAGCCACAGCAAAGCATTTCCTTAGAAAGGAATGCCCCATTTACCCGTTATTTTTTTTCAGTAGAAATGGGACATTGCGCAAGAATAATGTAGGAGCAATCCCTTGCGGTTGCCTCTGATCCCAGAATGCGCAACGTGAATGCACACTAACTATCACTTATAAATAACAGACAAAAACAATTCAAGCTACAATTCAAAAAAAAAAAACAAAAACCCTGTGATACTCCTGTGATATTTTCGTGATATTTTTTCATCACAAACAGTTGAGAACCAACCAAAACATGCGCAAACTTTTTTTTCAGA
>CAINOM010000739.1 GCA_903851455.1 uncultured Bacteroidota bacterium
TACCTGCTTACCTTTGCAATCCTTATGAGTAAAAAAGTACGTGTAAGATTTGCCCCGAGTCCCACCGGCGGACTACACCTGGGTGGTGTGCGCACCGTGTTATATAACTATCTCTATGCCCGCAAGCATGGCGGCGACTTCGTATTGCGCATAGAAGATACAGACCAGGGGCGCTTTGTAGAAGGCGCAGAGCAATACATCATGAACTGCCTGAAGTGGTGCGGCCTGGAGCCCGATGAGAGCCCCGAAAAAGGCGGCCCGTTTGCACCCTACCGCCAGAGCGAACGAAAGTATCTCTATTATCAATATGCCCAGCAGCTGGTTGACTCCGGCCATGCCTACTATGCATTCGATACTACCGAAGAGATCGAAAAAATGCGCAACACTTATGGCACAGACGACCATAAAGCGCAATACGACGAAACAACACGCATGTATATGCGCAACTCTCTCTCGCTGACACCTGCTGAGGTGGTAGACCTGCTGGAAAGCCGCACTCCCTACGTCATCAGGATAAAGATGCCCCGCAACCAGCAGATCATGCTTACCGACATGATACGCGGTGAGGTGACCTTTGACAGCTCACTGGTGGATGATAAGGTGCTGCTGAAAGCGGATGGCATGCCCACCTATCACCTCGCGGTAGTAGTGGATGATTACCTCATGCAGATCACCCATGCCTTCAGGGGCGAGGAGTGGCTGCCCAGCGCCCCGGTACACGTACTGCTGTGGGAATACCTGGGCTGGAAGGAACACATGCCCCTGTGGGCGCACCTGCCGCTGATACTGAAACCCGATGGCAACGGCAAACTCAGCAAGCGCGATGGCGACCGCCTCGGCTTCCCGGTATTTGCCATGAACTGGACCGACCCAAAGACCAACGAAGTCACCAAGGGTTTCCGTGAGATGGGCTTCATACCGCAGGCGTTCGTTAACATGCTCGCCCTCCTGGGCTGGAATCCCGGCGTGGAAAAGGAAATATTCACCCTTGAGGAGCTCGTGGAGATATTCTCTATAGAGCGCATACACAAGGGCGGCGCCAAGTTCGACTTCGAAAAGGCCAAGTGGTTCAATGCCCAGTATATCCACCACATGGACAATGAAACCCTCGCTACGCTTGCCAAACCATACATAGAAGAAGGCCTGCAAGCCTCCGGCCTGGAATCTGGAGTTTGGAATTTGGAATTTGCAGAGAAAGTCGTCGGCCTCGTAAAAGACCGCTGCACCCTGCTGCCCGACCTATGGGCGCAATCACATTTTTTCTTTAAAACGCCGGAGACCATAGACCTCGCAGCCATAAAGGAAAAGTGGAACGACCAGAAGCAGCAGTTTTTCAGCAACTGGGCCGCTACACTAGAGGCGCTCCCCGAATGGACCGAACAGGCCATAGAGGCGAGCTGCAATGAGCAGGCCCAGCAGGCAGGCCTCAAGAAGGGCGATGTTATGCTGCCTCTCCGCATCATGCTGGTGGGCGGTAAATACGGCCCGGGGGTATTTATTATCGCAGAAATGATTGGCAAAGAGGAAACCATAAAGCGTATTAAATACGTACATTATAAACCCATCACCCGCCTGCGGCGATGCTATTGACCCCATGGACATCCAGGAATACATAAACAGCGGCATTCTGCACGATTACTGCATCAACGCCCTCTCTGATACAGAGCGGGCCGGTGTGGAGCAGGTGTGTGCCCGGTATCCCGAGGTGAAGAAAGAACTGCAGCAGATGCAGCGCGCGCTCGAAAAATTTGCCGAGCGTACCTCCGAGCAGCCTGCAGACGGCCTGAAGCAAACCATCTGGAACACCCTCGAGAACATTAACAAGGAGCGCGCCGGCGAACTCGACGACCTGCCGCTCCTCAATAAATACTCCGACCACAACAACTGGAATCGGATAGTAAAGCCACTCATACCGCGGCCGGTGCCTGAGAAACGGGTGGTTATACCCCTTCGCAGTTCAGATGGCATCATGCAGTGCCTCATCATCAGCCGAACGGATGTGGATGATGAGACCCACATACACGAGCGCGAGAGTTTCCTGGTGCTGGAGGGCGAGTGCGAATGTCACATCGGCGACAATGTCTACCGCCTGGGCCCCGGTGGCTTTCTAGATGTTCCGCTTCACCAGGGCCACAATGTAAAGGTCTTATCTCCCTATGTGGTGGCGGTGCTGCAGCATGTAGCTGTTTAACAAA
>CAINOM010000740.1 GCA_903851455.1 uncultured Bacteroidota bacterium
AAATGTGCTGTTTCCAGATATGAGTGAGTTGTATGACCATATAGTGCTATTACTTTCCTTCCCGATATATGCAATAATTATCCCCCTTGAGATCATATTAAGCAATTTCCGGCATCAGAAATTTTATAGCTGGAAGGAAACGCTAATAAATATCTATCTCAACGGACTGAACACAGGCCTTGACCTATTGCTGCGGGTGGTTGTTGGCTTGTCTGTATTGAGTTTTTTTTATCAATATCATCTCTCAATCAATTGGAATCCAATTGTTTACTGGGTTGTGTTATTGTTCGCAGAGGACCTTTGTTTTTGGGTAGAGCACTATGTAGATCATAGCTGCCGCCTGTTCTGGGCCGTGCACGTCACGCACCACTCCTCGCCCGAATTCAACCTCTCTACCGGGTTTCGATCATCAGTGCTGATGCCTGTATATAAATATATGTATTTCATACCATTGGTACTTATTGGGTTTAAGCCGCTGGATGCAATGTTCATGTATTCAATTACCCAGATATATGGCATCTTAGTACATACACAACACGTAAAGAAACTCCCCCGCTGGATTGAATACATATTTGTAACACCATCACATCACCGGGTTCACCACGCCAGCAATATCCCCTACCTGGACCGGAACATGGGCATGATGTTCATTATCTGGGACCGGATGTTTGGTACATTTACAGAAGAGATGCCCGAGGAAGTTCCGCATTATGGGATCACCAAACCGCTGGATAATCCCTCGCATCCCATAAAAATAATCACTCATGAATGGCAGGAGATAGCCCGGGACGTAAGCCGCAAAATACCCGTTAAGGACAAATTGAAATACATCTTCAACCCTCCCGGCTGGAGCCATGATGGGAGCGGCAAGACATCTAAGGAATTGCAAAAGGATTGGAAACCTCGCCCGAACGCTCCGGGAGACAAGTGATGTTAATTATAGTCCAAAGCATTACAGCCCTCCCATCTTCAACACTTTCTTGTATTCATCGGGTTTTACTGCGCCTACCGAAAGCCTGCCGAGTCTTACGAGGTCCATATCTGCAAATGACGGATCGGCTTTGAGATCCGCAAGTGTTACAGGATTAGGGATTGCCTTGTAAGGTTTGAGTTCTACCACCACCCAGTTTGTATCTTCAGTTGTCGGGTCCTGGTAAGCTTCTTTGGCAACTTCGGCTATGCCCACAATAGCAAGACCCTCATTGCTGTGGTAAAACAGAACATGATCACCTTTTTTCATGGCCCGAAGATTGTTGCGGGCTGCATAGTTTCGCACGCCATCCCATATGGTTTTCTTGTCCTTTTCCAGCTGGTCCCAGCTATATTTGAAAGGTTCAGATTTTACGAGCCAGTAGTTCATAGTTTCAAAAGTAAAAATTCAAAAGTAAAAAGCAGCATGTATGTTCAGATCAGTTGACAGATTCAAAAAGGTCACCTAGATCAATTGAAAACCCATTTAAAACAGAGGAATTAACAACATCTCCGGCTACCATCAAACGGGATGGCTGGTATTTACCATTTGCCAATGTGTATGCCAGGAAAGTCTTATCCTGCGGGGAAACAACCCAATATTCGGTTACTCCGGCCTGCTCGTATACATCATACTTATTTTTGAGTTCCGTAACATTATTGCTCGGCGAGAGTATCTCAACGACAATATCAGGAGCGCCAACACACCCCCTGTAATCCAATTTTGTTTCATCGCAGATCACACAAATATCGGGCTGAAGGACAGTGGTGATATCCTTATCCTCTTTGGTTTTCCCGGGCAGACGGACATCAAATGGGGCTGCATAAACCTTGCATTTGTTCCCTTTCAGAAAATTGTATAACGCATTAGAGATATAACCTGAATGGCCCTGATGAAGCCGATTAGGGGCTGGGCTCATTTTAAAAAGCTTGCCCTTTATCAGCTCCACGCGTTCTTTGAAATTCCATTTCAGATAGTCTGCATACGTGTAATCACTATTCAGATCTAAAGAGGCCAGCTCCATTTTCAAGGTTTTAGCAAATTTAAGCAAATCAATACAAAATAATACCTGCTAGCGATCCCGCAAAAGCAGGTAGTTTGCCAGCTCCATCAACGGATCTTTACGCTTACCAGGCACGGCAACATCCTCGAGGCAATCGAACGCCAGTGTGGAATATTGTGTCACTGCCTGCCGGCAGTGACTGTCGGCTCCGGTGGCTGAGTAAAGGGCCAGCATGGCCTGCACTTTGTCCGGGCCGGTATGAGTGAGCAGCGCTTCTATATCCTTACGTTGCGCGGGGTTTGCAAGCTCCAGCGCCTTGAGGTGCAGGTACGTCTTCTTATTAGAGATGATGTCGCCGCCGTTTTGTTTACCCAGCAATTCGGAATCACCAAAGGCATCAAGGTAGTCGTCCTGCAGCTGGAAGGCGATACCCATGTTTATCCCAAAGGCATAAAGCTTATTGGCATTGTCGCCCATAGCGCCGCTCACGAGAGCGCCGATCTTAAGGCTGCAGGCCAGCAGCACAGATGTTTTGAGGGCTATCATGTGCAGGTATTCTCCTAAGTGCACATCGTTGCGGCGCTCAAAGTCCATATCCAGTTGCTGCCCTTCGCATACTTCTATGGCTGTTTTATTGAACGTCCGCAACACCAGCGGAAGGGCCGTTTTTATTTTTGCGATCTCATCGTAGGCATAGATATTCATAACATCGCCACAAAGAATGCCTGCCGTGAGGTCGTACTTAGTATGTATCGTGGGCTGGCCGCGCCGGAGCGGGGCCTTGTCCATGATATCGTCGTGAATGAGGGTGAAGTTGTGGAACAGCTCTATGCCGAACGCGCCATGCCAGGCATCTTCGTTGATCTTATCAAAGAGCTCATTGGCCATAAGGCACATAACCGGGCGCAGGCGCTTGCCGCCCAACTTCAGGAAGTAGCGACATGGCTCATACAGTGTAGGCGGAAACTGGGAAAAAGGCAGCGAAGCGGTAAAACGTTCTTCAAAAGCCGGAACAAGATCATTGAACGAATGCATCTATTTCTTTTTGCGTTTAGTATCTTTTCTCTTTTTGTATTGTGGCTGATCGAATGACTTACCGCCACGGGCGGCGGCTTTGGGCATTGGTTTCCGCTTTTCGGGCAGGCCGGGTACTTCTATTACAGAATAATCAATCTGCCGTTTTACCAGGTTGGTGGATGCTACCCGCACACGCACCTCATCGCCCATGGCAAAACGAATGCCGGTGCGATGCCCTACCAGTGCATATTCACTCTCCTTGTACTCGAAATCATCGAACTCCGCAAGATCAGATATAGACACCATGCCCTCGCACTTATGCTCAACGGTCTCTGCCCAGAAACCATAGGTAGATACGCCGCTGATAACCGCATCGAAATCATCACCCACAAACTGCTGCATGAACTCTACCTGCTTGTATTTATTGGCAGCACGCTCTGTCTCCATAGCACGGCGCTCCTGGTCTGAGCAATGACGGCATTGTGCCTCCAGGTGCTTTATGGGATGTATATCATTCTGCAGGCATTGCTGCAATATGCGATGCACCAGTACATCAGGATAGCGGCGGATGGGCGAGGTAAAGTGGCAATAGTACTCAAAGCCAAGGCCATAGTGCCCGATGTTATCGGTAGTATAAACCGCCTTAGACATAGTGCGGATGCCCAACTGCTCCAGCACATGCAGCTCAGGATTACCCCTTGCAGAT
>CAINOM010000741.1 GCA_903851455.1 uncultured Bacteroidota bacterium
CTATACATCTACGTGGTATTGCGTGAATCGGTTTTAGCGTTGTAAAAAAAAAATACTATACCGAAATACAGATGCATGAGGGGCTGATTTGCATCAATATGCCTGTTGATCGTGAGTTGCTACACCAAAAATGAAGTTGCAAAGGGGCTCTGATAACTGGATTATTACCGTTAGTATTGGTGTGTGTTTTGTCATAGGGCATTAGTTATTTACCTTTAAAACCAGATGAAAAAAATCTTCGTCACTTATTATCCCGGTATCCTCCTTTTTGTAGTAGCCTTGCTGGTTGGACTGTATGTATACCAGGACTATGGCATGAGCTGGGACGAACCTGAACAGCGGGCACCAGGAATAATGGCTTATGATTACATGGTAAGTGGTAAAGAGGACCTGTTCAATGTGGGTACTGACAGCCATGGCGCCGGGTTTGAAATATTGCTGGTGTTTTTCGAGCGCAAGATGAATATCACAAACACCAGGGACATCTACCTGATGCGGCACCTTGTGACACACATATTTTTTCTCATCAGTGTTTTCTTTGGTTATGTGCTGGTATACAGATTGTTTAAGAACAAGCTACTTGCCTCGCTGGGTTTTATTATGCTGTTGTGTGCCCCACGCATTTACGCACACTCATTTTTCAACAGCAAAGACGTTCCGTTTTTGTCGATGGTGATCATAAGTCTTGCATTATATCAACTGGCATTCGAGAAGAATAAGCCAGTGTTCTACCTGGTATTGGGCTTGGCGTGCGGCTATATGACCAGCATCAGGATCATGGGTGTTATGTTGTGCTGTTTTGTTGTTCTGTCGATGATATCTGATATGATATCCGGGTATGCAAAAAAGGAACGGCAGGGAAGGGCCGTAGTGAATTTATTGCTGTTTACATTGGGTGCCTGCTCGCTGCTATTTGCTGCGTGGCCTTATTTGTGGCGGGACCCGCTGCATCATTTCACCGATTCCTTCAGCAAATTTTCGCATTTCGACTGGGGCGGCGTGGTACTGTTCAATGGAAAAATGGAACAAGGAGTGCTTCCGTGGAGTTACTTTCCCACATGGTTCCTGATCTCCAATCCGGAGCTTTGGCTTATGGCGGGTTTTGCCGGTATGGTGTGGATAATGGTTGCATTTTTTAAACAGCCGTTGAGCTTTCTGCGTAATACTACCGAGCGTAATTTCCTGATATACCTGCTCTGTTTTTGCGGGCCGATATTTGCAGTGCTGTTTCTGCATTCCATTATCTATGATGACTGGCGGCACCTGTACTTTGTGTATCCTCCTTTTGTGCTTATGGCGCTTTATTTTCTTAATAAGGTTATCAATGGGAAATACCGGGTTGCGGCCCTTGCGGGTTGCCTCCTGCAGGTTGGCTCTGTGCTTTATTTTATGGTTAAGGACCATCCATTCCAGCAGGTTTATTTTAACCGGTTTGTTTCTCATGATAAAGAATATCTGCGGAGGCACTATGACCTTGAATATTGGGGGGGCGGGTTTTACCAGGGGTTAAAACATTTGCTGGCCACCAGGCAAGGTGAAATAAAAATAAATACAGATCTGGCCGGTAGCGTGCCTTACAGAAATAATGTACGTATGCTGACGGAGGATGAGAAGAGCCGGATCAATTTTGTGGATGAAGCTCACGCGGATTATTTTATCACCAATTACCGCATGCACCCGGATGATTTTCCATACCCTAAAGTTGAGTACTCCATCAGTGTATTTAACAGTACCATTTTATGTATTTATAAAATGCATTAAATGCTTTATGTAACCACTGGCATGGTTTTTATAAAAATAACGTTTACGGTTTTACCATCGTTTTTAATGGCTGTGTAACAGGGATAAATGAACTTTTTTCCTGTAATTTACCGTGGGTAAGTAGCTAATTGAGGATATTTAAAGTTTTGTTTGTGGAAGAAACTATCGTAAACGACCAAGATATAAAAACGTACCCAAAGGGAAAACTTGTTTTCACCTACCTGCCGAAGTATGCAGCCTTTATCAGGGACAACTTCCTCATACCTTACATAAAAGAGCAGGTGAATATTTGCAGGACGATAGATCTGCCAATGATGAAATTCCTGGAAGGGATAAGCGATGAGCAGTTGATCTCTATGGGCACGGAATCGCACAAGCTGTTTCTTACCAGTGCCGAGCACAATACACTGGGTGAGCACCTGGAAGAGTCGCTGAAAAAATGGGTGTCGGACCAGCTGGTGATCATGAAGAAGGAAGACCTTACAGCGGAGGATATTTCTTATGCGGGCTTTGTGCGTAAGAAATCGTTGGTAAAGTTTTTACCCTCTTATACCAGTGACCTCAATGAGGCGATAGCGATCATTAACGAGATCGATGAACTGAACGTACATAACGACATTGCAGCTACCAATGTGTATATACAACTGCTGAAGGACCGGATCAATGAGCAGGCTTTTTTTACAGAGGTCTTGTCGAATACCACACCGGGACTTAACTACGTTTTTGATCTTAATTCACGTGCGGTTAAATATGCCAATAAGAACACGGTGACGTTTTTTGGCAATTCTCTTGAGGAAATGGAGAAAATGGGTGGAAACATCATAGGAGATAAGGTCCATCCCGATGATGTGCAACTTACTGTTCATTCTCTTGAACAATGCGCACATGCAGCGGACGGCGCTGTAATTTCGTGGGAATTCAGGCTGAAGGCGGCGGATGGTGCCTATCAGTGGATGCGTAATTATACGGCAGTGTACAAAAGAGGCGCTGATGGGCTGGCCTCGCAGGTGGTAGGCATTATACTGAATATCGACAAAGAAAAGGAGATATCTGACCAGCTCATTGTGCGGGAAAAGCAATTGCTGGAAGCGCAGGAACTGACCAACCTGGGTAGTTTTGAGCTGGATACCGAGACTGGCCACATGACAGTGACGCCGCAGTTTAAAAAGATATATGAGCTTGAAGATTTCGAACTGAAAAACCTTGTTGATCATGTGCACCCGGACGACAGGGAACGCATCAATAAAAACAGGAACAGGGCTATAAGTGAAGGGGGGATGTACGATAATGAGTACCGCTACCTGATCAACGGAAAAGAGAAGGTTTTGTGGTCGAGAGGGTCTGTTGCGATGAGGAATGGCAGGAAGGTGATGATAGGAACGGCGATGGATGTGACCAACCGCCACAAAATGTTGCGTGAGCTGCTGGAAAGCAGAGCCCTTTATCAGCAAGCCCAGGAGCTATCGCATACCGGCAACTGGAATTACAACTTTGCAAACAACGAGTACACCTGGTCTGACGAGTTGTACCGCATATATGAAATAGAGCCGCCATTCGGAAAAGTTGAGCCTGAACTAACAAGGACGTACCGGCATGTTGACGATATAAGAATGGTTGATGAAGAAGAAAGACGCTTAAGATCAGAGCACAGGCCAACGGATTATACGTTCAGGATAAACCTGCCTTCAGGAAAGCTAAAGTACCTTCATGTAAAGGGCGAGGTGTCGTATGATATCCTGGGCACGGCTTCGGGTATTTACGGCACGGTGCAGGACATAACGGAGAAGCAACTGCTATTTGAGAAATTGAAACAAAGTGACGAATTATTTAAGCAGGCACAGGAACTTTCGCATATCGGTAACTGGTCGTGGGAGCTGGTCAGCGGAAAGATGTTGTGGTCTGATGAGTTGTACCGGATCTATGGCCGCGAATTGGGCGCAGAGATCACTTTTGATAAAGTGATGATGCTCACCCATCCGGAGGACCAGCCGAAGATCAGGCAAAACCTGCAGGACTGTATTGATAACGGGACGCCTGTGGAAACAACCTACCGCGCTATACTCAGGGACGGAACGGAGAAGACCTTGTTTGCTAAAACGGAAGCGCTACTGGATAAGCAAGGGAAGCCATGCCGGCTGATCGGGACAATACAGGATGTCACGCGGCAGAACCATGTGGAGAAACAACTAAAGGAATCGCGGGAATTTATTCAGAAGGTAACAGATGTAACGCCGTCTATAATTGCGGCGTATAACATTCATTCAGGGAAATTCTCCTTCATAAACGGTGCTATAGAAAAACAACTGGGCTACCCGGCGTCGATGGTGATGGAAGGGGGCGTGCCCTTCTTTATTTCGATAACACATCCCGATGATCTGCCAGCGCTGATGGAGAAAAATACAAAGGCGCTGGAGGAGGCAAATATGCTTCCGCCCGGGGCCGATGAGCCCATTGCGGAATTCAAATACAGGATGAAAAACAAGAATGGTGAATACAAATGGTTTCATACGTTTGGCACTATTTTCGAGCGCAATGAACAAGGGCTGGTGGACAGCGTACTGAACATATCGATCGATATCACCGAGCAGGAAGAAGCGGAACAAGTTGTGTTCCAGAAAAACCTGCAACTACAGCAATCCAATACCAGTCTTGAGGAATACGCATATGTGGCGAGCCACGACCTTAAAGAGCCGTTGAGGAAGATCGTGACCTTCAGTGACCGGATGCTGACCACACAAACAGAATCTC
Organism: uncultured Bacteroidota bacterium; assembly: GCA_903851455.1. Classification (GTDB taxonomy): domain Bacteria; phylum Bacteroidota; class Bacteroidia; order Chitinophagales; family Chitinophagaceae; genus Nemorincola. The sequence continues at coordinate 4,510 of CAINOM010000741.1, forward strand.
TTAGCCAGGAGGGGAAAATATTTCTTGGCAAGATCATCGATTCATCCAGGCGGATGCAGAAAATGATCAATGACCTGCTGTATGTATCCACGATAGCCGGTAATAAAGATTACCGGGAGTGTGACCTCAATTTTGTACTATCGGAAGCTTTGCAGCCGCTGGACCATAAGATCGAGGAGCTCCAGGCGATAATAGAGTCGGATACCTTGCCTACAGTGGCAGTGGTATCGGCACAATTCGGACAACTATTTCAGAATATTGTAGGCAACTCATTGAAATTTGCGCGCACCGGCGTAACGCCAACTATCAAAATAACACACAGCTTTCTCAACAGCAGGGTCGTGGAAAGGCTGGACCTTGCCAAGGCAAAAAGATACCTGAAAATAGAGTTTGCGGATAATGGTATCGGTTTTGATAACCAATATGCGAGTAAGATATTCTCCATATTCCAGAGGCTTCATGCCAAGACGGACTATGATGGTACCGGCATAGGACTGGCGGTATGCAAAAAAATAGTTGAGAATCATGGCGGAACTATTTTTGCTGAAGGAAA
>CAINOM010000742.1 GCA_903851455.1 uncultured Bacteroidota bacterium
AGGCAATTTACCCCAACCCGTTTGCTACATACGGGAAAAATGGTTATTTTGGTTTTATCTCATTACCCCAAAATTGAATTTATATGGACATTGTACTTAAGCCGATAGCTACGATCCGTAACTCCCGAATAGAAGCCACCGACGACTATTGGGGAGGCGTGATAACGGAGATAACACTGGAAGACCACATTCCCACAGAGGCATTTGAGAACATTGAGAAATACTCCCACCTGGAGATCATTTTCTACTTCGATAAGGCCGAGGAGGAGAATATGGTTTATTCCGGCAGGCCCAGGGGAAATGTTGACTACCCGGTGATGGGCATATTTTCGCAGCGCAAAAAAGACCGGCCAAACAGGATAGGGCTGACGACCGTGGAACTGATAGCTCATAACGGCCGCACGATAATAGTAAAAGGCCTTGATGCCATAGATGGTACCCCTGTGCTGGATATAAAACCGGCCGTTAAGGAGTTTGAGCCACGTAAGGAAGTAATGCAGCCTGCATGGGTGGCAGACCTGATGAAGGACTACTGGAGATAATTTTTACGGCCAGGCAACCAGGAATGAAAAAAGCCCCAAACGCAAGTCTGGGGCTTTTCTATGTAATGATGTAAAGATTTAGATGGTGTAGTGAGCAACTTCGCCCTGCGGAGCAGCCGGCGTAACATAAGTTACAGCCTTTACTGCCTTTGGAGCTGTTACTGCGTGCGATGCCCTGCCACTGTGTATCTTAGCAATGGTTGGTGCAATGACCAGCGCAACGATAGACATCAGCTTGATAAGGATGTTCATTGATGGTCCGGAAGTATCCTTGAATGGATCACCAACGGTGTCACCAGTTACAGAAGCCTTGTGTGGTTCTGATTTTTTGTAGAAGATCTCACCGTTTATTTCCACGCCTTTTTCAAATGATTTCTTAGCGTTGTCCCATGCGCCACCGGCGTTGTTCTGGAACATACCCATAAGCACACCGCTCACGGTAGCACCTGCAAGGAAACCGCCTAATACTTCAGGGCCCATTAAGAAGCCAATTGCCAGGGGAGAAATAATAGTTATTGCACCAGGAAGTACCATTTTCTTAAGAGACGCATTGGTAGAAATAGCCACGCATTTGTCATACTCAGGTTTGCCGGTACCTTCCATGATACCGGGAATAGTGCGGAACTGACGACGAACTTCTTCCACCATCGCCATCGCCGCCTCACCCACTGCGCGTATTGCGAGGGAAGAGAATATAAATGGTATCATACCACCTACAAACAGGCCGGCAAGTACATCAGCGTGATAAATGTTGATCGCATTGTGCAGGTCGAAACCGTTTTTCTCAACAACACCAACATAGGCAGCAAATAACGCCAGTGATGTAAGTGCTGCGGAAGCTATCGCAAAGCCTTTACCGGTAGCGGCAGTAGTATTACCCACAGCATCGAGTATGTCTGTTTTTTCGCGTACTTCTTTTGGCAATTCGCTCATTTCGGCAATACCACCTGCATTGTCCGCAATCGGGCCAAAGGCATCAATAGCCAGCTGCATAGCCGTAGTCGCCATCATACCTGCTGCGGCAATAGCCACGCCGTAAAGACCTGCACAATAGTGTGCGCCATAGATGCCAGCGGCAAGTACCAATATAGGCAGGAACGTACTCTCCATACCTACTGCAAGACCACCGATGATGTTGGTAGCGCTGCCGGTAGATGACTGGCGGATGATGCTCAGCACCGGGCGTTTGCCCATAGCTGTGTAGTACTCAGTGATCATACTCATCAGAGTACCAACTGCAAGACCCACCATGATAGCGCCTATAACACCATTCCTTGAGAAATGGAATTCACGGAGGATCATGTCTTCAGGGAGGAGATAGTTTACCAGGAAATAAGAGCAGATAGCTGTAAGTACGATGGAACCCCAGTTACCCATGTTCAGCGCGTTCTGCACTGCCTTAGTGCTGAGACCTGCCGTTTCTGATATCCTTACGAATAAAGTGCCGATCATAGACAATACGATACCTGTACCAGCTATAAGCATAGGAAGCAGGATTGGTGCAAAGCCATTGAAATTATCAACAGAAATGGTTTCCTGTCCGAGTACCATGGTTGCAAGTACGGTAGCCACATACGACCCAAAAAGGTCAGCACCCATGCCGGCAACGTCGCCCACGTTATCGCCTACGTTGTCTGCAATAGTGGCAGGGTTGCGGGGATCGTCCTCAGGGATACCAGCTTCTACTTTACCTACCAGGTCAGCGCCTACGTCGGCAGCCTTGGTATAGATACCACCGCCTACGCGTGCGAAAAGAGCTATGCTCTCGGCGCCTAGCGAGAAGCCGGTCAGCACTTCAATAGCCAGTTTTACATTGTCGCCGTTGGCAACGCTGGTGGTAGCTGTGAAAACCTCCGGTGCAAATACCTTTAAAAGAATGATGAACAAACCACCAAGACCAAGTACTGCAAGTCCGGCAACGCCAAGTCCCATTACAGAACCGCCGCCAAAGGACACTGCAAGTGCCTTGCTGAGGCTGGTACGTGCGGCATGTGCCGTGCGCACATTCGCTTTAGTAGCTATGCGCATACCGATAAATCCTGCGAATGCACTAAAGAAAGCACCGATGATAAAGGCTACGGCTATGATCCAGCTGGAACTGCTGTAACCCATAACTGCCAGCAGCAAGCCGGCGATAACTACGAAATAAGCAAGCACTTTGTACTCTGCTTTAAGGAATGCCATAGCGCCCTCTGCTATATACTGGGCTATTTCTTTCATGCGGTCATTGCCGGCATCCTGCTTGGTAACCCATGCGCTTTTCAGGAATGTGTAAAGCAATGCCAAAATACCAAAAGCAGGTACGAGGTAAAAAA
>CAINOM010000743.1 GCA_903851455.1 uncultured Bacteroidota bacterium
AATCCTGCTGCGGAGTAGTCAAGGTTGTGGTATCAAGAACAAATGGGCTGCAGTTGTAGCTGTTGGCAACATAGATGTTGTTGAACGGGTCGGTGCTTAAACCGCTTGTATTGAATACGGAACTAAAGCCACCAGGTGCACCACCCTGCAGCGCCGCCAGGTACAGCAAACTTCCGACGGGACTATAAGCAGCTAAAAAATTCGGGTTAACAGATCCTGCAGGATAGGTCAGCGTATCTGTGCCAAAAACAGAAACAGAATCGAAAGCCCCGGTCATCCATATGTTGCCCGATGTATCTACAGACAAACATTCTGGATAAGTCACCCGGTCGTTAGTGCCACCCGCACTTTTTGCCCAGATATTGTTTCCGGCCGTATCCAGTTTTACAAGGAACAGGTTGCTGAAGTTACCAACAGTAGTTTTGTGATTGAAGAGCGTGTAAGGTGGAAAGAAAGCGGTATCCTGGTAATAGTTGCCCGCTATGTACACGCCACGGTTATTGTCGAGTGCGATGTTGCTGATGTAATCTCCGCCCTTGGTCTTTGCCCATATCACATCACCATTACCATTGTATTTGATGATGAACGAATATCCGCTATCGGGGTGCAGCCGATACCCGCCAACGGTGAAAGAATCCTGCTCGAAACTTCCTGTTATGTATACATTGCCATAGTGGTCACAGGCAGCCGCCGTAGCCGTTGTAAAATATTTATCGCCTTCGCTTTTTGCCCACACTATATTACCGAGGCTGTCGTACTTAACCGTAAAAATATTAACCCCGCCAGGGTATGTGCTGTTATTCACCAGCAGTTCTGTGCCTGCAACAAGCGTATCAATATCGAAGGTCGAAGTAAAGAAGACATTGCCTGAGTCATCAGTAGCAATGGAGGCCGGTGTAAAAACCTGGCAATTGCCGGTCATGTTTGCCCATTTCAGGTTGCCGGCGCCATCATATTTTACAATGTAGTTGAGGTTACCAGAGTGCCCTACTGTGGCCAGGTAAGGGTTGCCAAGTACTGTGGTGCCAAAGGTCGCGCTTACACCACCATAGTGGCCGCAAAAGAAAACATTGCCAAAGCGGTCGGTCACCGCGCTGTGCACATCGCCATCACTTAACGTAACTCCTTTAAACCATAAAATGTGGCCGGTACTATCGTATTTCAGGAAACAAAGATCGTCCTCAGCGCTTCCTCCGCCCCAAATATATGGCCCGAACGCAACACTCAGCATATTGCCAGACACCGCTTCATACACATTGCCTGATTGATCGGTTGCTACATGAGCGCCAACATTGTATGGTTCGCTGCCATACATTACGCCCCACCCGGATACAATGGAATGTTTGGCCCACTCCCAGGTCTGTGCCTGTACATTAACAACCGGGAACAGCAAAATGAGGAGCAGGTTGAAGAGGAGATTTCTTTTCAAGAAAGTCGGTTTTAAAATTCGGGTGAGAAATATAGGCGTATTTTTCCGTGTGTATTGTTTGTAATATCAGCAAAAACAGTGCCATTTATTACAAAATTTAGAATAGCAGCAACAAAAAAGCCCAACCCCTTGTACTGAGGTTGGGCTATGAAGATAAAAAAATTCTAAAACATCGCGATCTTCTCCATCACCAATGCCTTCACGTCTGCCAGGGCTATTCGCTCCTGCGTCATGCTGTCACGGTAACGTATGGTGACCATCTGGTCTTCCTTGGTCTGGTGGTCGATGGTTATGCAGAAAGGTGTACCAATGGCATCCTGCCTGCGGTAGCGCTTGCCTATGCTGTCCTTTTCTTCGTAGAAGCATTTGAAGTGCGGCTTGCACTGGTCTATCAGCTCGCGGGCTATCTCCGGCAATCCGTCTTTTTTAGTCAGTGGTAATACAGCCAGCTTTATCGGCGCCAGCATTGGCGGGAAGCTAAGCACTACACGGCTATCCTGCTTATCAGCTGTGCTCAGGTCTTCCTCTTTATACGCTTCGCTGAGGATCAGCATCACGGTACGGTCAAGGCCTATAGATGTTTCCACAACGTAGGGCACATAATGCTGGTTGATATCGGTATCGAAATAAGTAAGCTTCTTGCCGCTAAACTCCTGGTGGTTCTTCAGATCAAAGTCGGTACGGCTGTGTATGCCTTCTACTTCCTTAAAGCCCATCGGGAAATCATATTCTATATCACAGGCCATATCGGCATAGTGCGCCAGTTTCACGTGGTCATGAAAGCGATATTTATCAGGGCTTATGCCCAGGCTCATGTGCCACTTCATGCGTGCTTCCTTCCAGTATTCATACCATTCTTTCTGTGTGCCCGGCTTCACGAAGAACTGCATTTCCATTTGCTCAAATTCCCGCATGCGGAAGATGAAGCCACGAGCTACGATCTCATTGCGGAAAGCCTTTCCCGTCTGTGCGATACCAAACGGTATCTTCATACGGCCGGTCTTCTGCACATTCAGGAAGTTCACAAATATACCCTGGGCAGTCTCGGGGCGGAGGTAGATCACATTTGCCTCCTCGGCCACAGATCCTATCTCGGTGGAGAACATGAGGTTGAACTGGCGCACATCTGTCCAGTTGCAGGTGCCGCTTACACCGCAGGCCATCTTATTGTCTTCTATGAGCTTTTTCAGCCCCGCAAAGTCATTTGCAGCCAGCAGAATGTCCATATCATGAAGTATGGCATCTCCCTTTTCTTTATCAAGTGTCTCAGCAAACCCTTCTATCAGGTGATCTACACGGTAGCGTTTCTGGCTGTCCTTATTGTCGATCATCGGGTCGCTGAAATTGTCCACATGCCCGCTGGCCTTCCATACTGTAGGGTGCATAAAAATAGCGGCGTCAATGCCCACTATATTGTCATTCATTTGCGTCATACTGCGCCACCAGTACTCGCGGATATTCTTTTTGAGCTCTACTCCATATTGCCCGTAGTCATATACAGCGCTCAGGCCGTCGTATATTTCACTGGATTGAAAGATAAAACCGTACTCTTTACAATGTCCTATAATGTTTTGCAGCTTATTATCATTTGCCATAGTGCGCAAAAATAAGTTGATTAGTTGAAAGGTGTGTTATTTTACAGCAAACATGAATCCTGACGAAAAACAGTTATTTCATGATGCCAAAACTCTATCTTTGAGCGAATCCTCGCTATGAACCAATCGTTAACCTAAGCTTATGCAGCCCCTTAACAAGTTGTTTACAAGTAATTCCCAAAGACTAGCTAGATTTGTATAAACCTCTTAATTAAGGCTCAACACATAGTGATTTTATATACAAAATATTAGGCATAAGCGTCTATAGACAGAAGAACTCGATGAAAAAGGGAATATTGGTAATTGAAGCTAATGGAACTAAGTATACAGCATTAAATAAGCAGCTTTCCGAACTTCACTATTCAAAAGATAAGATTTGCAGGTGCCTCTCCATTGAGGAGTCAGCCGCTCAGCAAAAAGATGCGTTTTCGATCATTTTTGTTGACCTGTCATCACCGCGTGCCAGTATAGCTCCATCCCTGCGTGCGCTTCAAAAACATTTCCGGAATATCCCGATCATTGTATTATCTGATAACGACGACAAAGAAGATTGTATCACCGCTATCAGGGAGGGCGCACAGGACTTCCTGGTAAATGGCAGCTTTGACAACGTCGTACTGGAAAAAGCCATATTGCTCGCGGTAGAACGGAAAACGGTTACCGTTAAAACAGAATTCGCAGTACGGGAATACAAAAGACACTTTGAAAACGGCCCCATTCCCATGTGGATCGTTGATGTAGATACCCTGAAATTCCTGATCGTCAACAATGCAACTGTAGAGAAGTATGGTTACAGCAAGGAAGAATTCAGGCGGATGACCCTTTACGATATCCAGCCCATGCTGGAGGATGAACCGTCTATTAACAATAACAACTTAAAGAAGAAAGAGTTTTTTGATGCGGGCTACCACAGGCACGTAAAGAAAAACGGTGATGCATTCTATACACACATTTACTCTCACACCACCCAGTTTGGCAATATAGAAGCAAGGCTCAGCTTCGCGATAGATGTGAATAAGAAGGTACTTACTGAAAAACATAATGAAGAGCTCACCAGTCAGCTGCAGGCACAGAAAGAGCAACTGGACAGCCTGCTGTACTCGATGGGTTACGCTATTTGGTCGAGGAAGGCGGATACTTTTGAATTGTTTTACGCCTACCCGAATAATGCCTATTCCAAGCTGTTCGGTTTTACGGCCGATGAAATGATGGAGGACAAAACCCTGTTCTACAATGCCATACATCCCGATGACCTGGAGCTGGTTTATGAGTCGCTGAAAGATGCGAGCACCAAGGGCGTCTCTGAGATCATATTCCGCTACGTACATCCAAGTGGTGAGATAAAAACACTCAAATCGCAGATAAACCTGAAGATAGGGTCAGACGGCAGCCCCGACACCATAAACGGGGTGACCTTCGACATTTCTAAAGAAAAACAACTGACCGAGACCATACGCAATACCGAACAAAACCTGCTGGCGACGATCAACAATACTCGCGACCAGGTGTGGTCTGTGAATTCAAAGCTGGAGATCGTGTTCTGCAACAAAGCTTACCAGGAGTTTATCTATGAGCTTGCCGGTGTGGTTCCTCAGCCCGGTGACTATGTGCTGGGCGAGTGGGGATCTGAGTCATTCTTTAATACCCGTAAAAAGGATTATGAGCGCGCGCTTGCGGGCGAATCATTCACCATTTTCGTGGAGGAGTTTTATGATGGCGACCTTTTGCATAAAGAGATAAGTTCGAACCCGATCATTGACGACAGCGGAAAGATAGTGGGTGTTATTTGTATCGCCCGCGATATCTCTGAGCAGAAGAACCAGTTTGTGCAGATCCAGAAACAGAATGAAAAACTCCGCGAAATAGCCTGGATTCAATCTCATAAAGTTCGTGGACCTGTGGCCAGCATACTTGGCCTCGCCGCACTGTTCAACTATGAGGCGCACCAGCACGAGAACAATATTGAAATACTGGAGCGCCTGACGATAGCCACCAACGACCTCGACAAGATAATTAAAGAGGTGGTGGATAAGACCAACAGTATAGACCAATAGCCGTTACACTCCCGGTATCAGAACCGCTCTGCCATGCCCAGCCCGAAGAGGGCGTAGTCGTATATGGCAGGGTCCTGTGGGTTTAATTGTTTTAAATGCGCAGTCAGCTGCAGGGCATTTGCCCAGTTCGACTTAATGTTACCGAGCAGGCCCAGTCGTTCTGCTACGCGGGCTACATGCACATCCAGCGGGCATATCAGCTGGCCAGGTTTTATCTTCTTCCATATCCCGAAATCTACCCCTTTATTGTCGTTGCGCACCATCCACCGCAGGTACATATTGATACGCTTACAGGCCGAGCCGCGCGCCGGCGTGGATATATGCTTCTTCGTTCTTTCGGGATGCTCTATAGAGAAGAAGTAATTATGAAAATGGATCAGCGCCTGCTCTACGGTATCTTCTTTGTAGTTCTTACCGGGCGCAAAAGCATCTTCCAGCGAGTCGTGCTGCTGGTAATGATATTGGAGAAAAGATATGAAGTACAGCAGGTCGGTAGCATTGAAGGTGCGGTGGGCAAAGTGTACAAAGGGCTTTAGATCGGTATCCTTATGATTAAGTATAAAGTCGTGGGGCTTATCGCCCATCCACGACATAAGCTTGCGGGAATTGTTGATAATAGTGGTTCGATTGCCCCAGGCCAGTATCGCAGCGAAAAGGCCTGATATCTCTATATCCTGCTTTTTAGTAAAGAGATGGGGAATGCAAATCGGGTCCTTCTCTATGAATGCAGGTTGGTTGTATAGTTTGACCTTAGCATTAAGAAATGCCGCCTCTGGCCCCTGTAGCGGCGTTAAGGATGAATATATTTTCGGATCTGGAACTCTGGTCATCTTTAGGTCACTTAAAATATCTGTATGGCTTTAAGGGTGAGTAGCACTTCCGGCAATAATGGTGCTAAAACACCTCCCCAATATTCACAAACAGCCCGCCCGAACCATTGAGGCCGAAGCCATAGTCGAGGGCGACGTTGGTGCGGGAGAATTTATCGAGCTTGAGGCGAACGCCGGCGCCCCATCCGGGCGCTACGGTCTCAAACTTCCCGGATGCCTGCTCTGTCACCGATTCGGCATTGGCGAAAACAACGCCGCCTAAAAGGCCATTGTTAGTGAGGCCAAAACGATATTCGCCTTCTACGTATGCCATATTGTTGCCACGGAAGCGGCCCAGTATATAGCCCCTGCCGGTATTGCTGAATGGGTCGCCGCCGGTGTTGGGCATCATGAGATACGGAGCCTGCCCGGTAACAGTGAACCAATCATACGTCCAGAAGGCAAGCACATTCTCTGAGTTGTGCGGGAACGGTATATACTTACGCGCATCTACCACCAGCGACCGCCAGCTGTAGTTGTTGCCCAGTGAGGTGACATTGGTACGATAAATGACATTGAAGAAGTTGCCTTTCTCGGGGTTGATTGGGTTGGTGCGGTTATCATACAGGAAGTTGAAGGTGATGCCAGATGCGAATTCGTTCTTGTTGACGATCTTACTGAGCTCGTAGCGCTCAAAGTCCGTGACCTTGCCAGGGGGAGGATTGATCTCATCGATGTTGTAGAAATAGTCCATATTGTAGCCTATACCTGCATACATGTTGTGCCGTATCATACGCAGCAGCGTAGAATGCAGCCGTATGGCCGAATAGGTGATCTCGTAGCCGTCGCTGACCTTGGTATAGCCACCCAGTCCGTAGGTATAGGAGGGGAACTTTACATAGCGCCAATCCGTGACGATATTGTATTTATTGTCGCCGGTCCAGATACTGGAGAGCAGGGGCAGAATGATCTGGTTACGAACGGTATAGGTGAAGCTGGTGACCATAGTGGATGTATTGGCATCTACATTGGTGCGAAAGAGCGCATTTGCGGCAACAAGTCCCGCAAGGCCGGTAGCCAGCGAGTAGCCAGCCGCAGGCACCGCCGATATACGAAGGCGCGTATTGATGACTTCTCCTGTATCTATGCGCTTGGATACTTTGCGGCCGGTGGTATAATGCCAGAGCTCGGCCGCCAGGTCTTTAAAATCGAGCTCATTTTTGTAATTGCGCGTGACACAGAAAGAATCGCTGCCACAGGAGTCGCGGGTACTGAGCAGGGGTACTACATGATTGTCGCTCTGCGCAACGGCCGCCGATACGGAGCACATGCACAGTAAAAATGCAGCAAACTGACTGGCGACGTTCAAATAAGGATGTTTTATGTTAATACTGCAATCATTGTGCCCCGGAAAATTAAGACAGTAATACTACACAAAGGTTAAATTCGAAACCTTAATACTATCCTAATTTCATATTACAATGATCCCCCGGCATATGTTCCCCATAAAAAAAGGATACTGAGTTTACGCTCAATATCCTTTTCAAGTTTCTTTCATACCTGCTACTACTCCATGTAGTCGTAATCGCGCCAGTGGTAGTGGTCTACACCGGAATAGATAGACATAACTTCGATCTCGTAGTATGGCTTGTCGTCATCGCGGTAAGAGATGTCGTAGAAATGTACCACGATATCGTCATTGTTGTAGATGTGCTCCATGTAGTGCATGCGGGTTGACCTGCGCATAGCGGTACGGTAATAAGTAAGGCTTGCTTCTACCTGCTTCTTGATGCGCTCGTATTCGTCTTTACTGGTGGTTTCAAACTTTACAGATGCATGGGCGTGGTAAGAATAACCATCGTCATAATTATGGCAATAAGAAATTACATTGCTGCCGTTGCGGAATACAGAAGCCCTGTCGTTGTATTCCAGGTGGGCAAGTTTGTATCCTTTATCGTGCACATAAGATTCAAATGCCGGGAAGTTTCCTTTCCTGAGTTTAACCAGCTCATCGAACGAAAAATCCTGTGCAAAACTTATGGTACTGAAGCTAAAAAACACCAAAACCGCCAGTAATATTCTTTTCATATTTTTATTTTATCTGACAAATATAACTGCCAGCGAGGGAAATGCGAAGGATTTAGGGAAAATTTTTTGAAAAGGCGAACAGAAAACTGTTCATCTTGCCCTTAGTATGGCCAACACATATCAGGTCGTGTTCATCCATTTTCTTACCCGCCTGGCATCACCTGCCTGACGTTACCCGCCCAATGTTACCTGCCTGCCATTACCTTACTTTTCTTTTGCTTCGCCAAAAGAAAAGTAACAAAAGAAAAGGCGACTTTTTTTGAATCGCTCCGCGCAAAAAAAGAGGCTCTACGCTGTTATCGCACAGCATCTATCGTCTCTATAGCGCTGAAATTCTGCCTATCCTTGCTACTATTAAGCTGCATCAATCGTGTAGGCTTAATGCGATAGTTCAAGATCAGAATTCGTATCTACGACAGCCTTAAGGCGCCATCATATGCTGGACTTTGTCGCTACTATCGTCACCCCCCCCAGTCAACAGGTATTGGACAGTTTGCGATTTACAGTCCATGTTCGCTGACGAGGTAGATGAGCTGGGCCATTACGGCGGCGCCGAGTTTTAGTTCGCGGTGGTTTACTTGTTCAAATACGTCGTTGTCGGTATGGTGGAGGTCGAAGTAGCGCTGGGAGTCGGGCAGGAGGCCGGCCAGTGGCACATTCAGTTGTTTCTTGAGCGGGCTGATGTCTGTGCCGCCTTCTTCTCGCGAGAAATCGTACACGCCATAGTCGAGGAACAGGCTCTTGTATTTCTGTATGTTCTGCTTCTGCGCCTCGGGCATCTCCAGGCCTATGCCGCGTGGCGAGAAGCCGCCGGCATCGCTTTCTATGGCCAGTACGTGGTTCTCGTGGCGGGCTTTGGCAGAGTCGGCATAGGCTTCGCCGCCTTTGTCGCCGTTCTCTTCGTTCATGAACAGTACTGCCCTGATGGTGCATTTGGGTTTCAGCCCCAGTGCCTTGAATGCGCGGATCACCTCTATGGACTGTACGCAGCCTGCACCATCGTCGGTGGCGCCTTCGCCTACGTCCCATGAGTCGAGGTGGCCGCCAACGGTGATTATTTTTTCGGGGGTTTCGGTGCCTTTGATCTCACCTATCACATTGTAGGAGCGCACGGGCTTGGGCATCATGTGGCACTCAGAGGTCATTTTGGCGCTGGCGGTACCTTTGTCGCAGGCTTGCTCCAGCAGGTCGGCGGTTATGTTGCCCAGGGCCATCTCGGGGATCTTTGCAAAGGAGTCGTTGTAGTGCATGCCGCCGGTATGAGGGAAGTCGTCTTTGCCGGTAGACATAGACCGGATGATAACGCCTGCAGCACCACGTTTGGCGGCTATGCTTGGGCTGGCCCAGCGGTACTTCACGGCATCGCCATAGCCCTGGAAGGTGAATACGAAATCCTGGCGGAAGCGATAATCGAAGAATATGATCTTGCCTTTTACCTTACTATCAGGCAGGGCGTTGAACTCATCGAAGCTGTGCACCATTACTATAGGCGCTTCCAGTGTTTTGCCGCCGGTGCCCTGGCTGTTGCCCAGCGAGAGTGCGCGCACTTTTTTGTAGTCCTTGCCCATTTTCAGGTACAGGCTTTCTTTGCCGCGGTACCAGTAAGGCACATCGGCGGCCTGCAGCCATACTTTGTCGGCTCCGGCTTCCTTCATGGCTTTTTCGCCCCAGGTCACGGCTTTGGCAGCCTCGGGCGATCCGCTGATGCGATGGCCTACTGTTTTGCAGAGCACCTTCAGGTTCTCATAGCAGGTGCCGTGCATTAGTATTTCGTCTGATATTTTGCGCATCTGCAGGGAGTCTTGTGCATAGGCGTGGTGCATGCCCAGGCATGCGAGTATGGCGAGGAGTCGTGGTTTCATTTTATAAAAGTAATTTAATTGTGGAAATGAGGAAACACTGCAATGGCCGCCAAGAAAATTAATGTTTACTTTCGGGAGAAGATTTTTTACTTAAGATGTATCTGAAAACATTCATCCTTTACGTTGCCCTGTTGCTACCTTTCTGTGGCAGTGGGCAAAGTATATACGACACCAGCATAAGGCCAGCCGATGCTATGCCGGGAAAGTATGTGCCACAGCTCAAAGGCAAGCGCGTAGCATTGGTCATCAACCAGACAAGTAAGGTGGGGAATGTGAGCTTGCTGGACCTGCTGAGAAATTCAGAGGTGAATGTGGTGAGGATATTTGTGCCGGAGCATGGTTTCAGGGGTAAGGAATATGCAGGTGCGAATATAGAAAGTAGTATAGACAGCGCCACCAGGCTGCCGGTGATCAGTCTCTATGGCAAACATAAAAAGCCAACGCCCGAAGACCTGGCCGATGTAGATGTAGTGGTATACGATCTGCAGGATGTGGGGGTGCGGTTCTATACTTATATATCTACGCTGCAGTACGTGATGGAAGCATGTGCACAAAATCACCGGCAGCTGATGATACTGGACCGGCCAAACCCGAACGGTTTTTATGTAGACGGGCCGGTGCTGGATACTGCATACAGGTCGTTTGTGGGCATGCAGCCGATACCTGTGGTATATGGTATGACATGCGGCGAATACGCCCGGATGCTGGTGGGGGAGCAGTGGTGCGCCAACGCAGCGGACGTGAACCTTGTGGTGATGAAGTGCGCAAACTACACGCATGCTAAGAAGTATGAGCTGCCTGTGGCGCCATCGCCTAATCTACGAACGATGGCAGCGGTATATGCTTATCCGTCGTTGTGCCTGTTTGAGGGTACGGTAGTGAGTGTGGGGCGCGGAACTGATATGCCTTTTCAGCAGTATGGCAGCCCGGCGTTTGACAGTATGAAGTATCCCTATAGTTTTACGCCAAGGAGCGGCGAGGGGGCTAAGAGTCCACCGCATGAAGGGAAGGTTTGTTATGGTGAAATAACCGGCAGAACAGCGGAAGACGTACTCCAGCGAATTGACGACCGGCTGTGCATTGACTGGCTCCTGCGGGCCTACACCAACTATCCGGATAAGGAGCATTTTTTCAATGCTTTCTTCATCAAGCTTAGTGGTTCTACAGAATTGCAGGATGAAATGAAAGAGAACGTGCCTGAATTTGCTATTCGCACGAAGTGGCAGCCGGCGCTAAGCAGGTTTAAGTCGATCAGGAAAAAGTACCTTCTTTATGAGTAGCCGAAAACTCCGGGATGACATACAGCGCAGAGGTATTTTCCCGGAAGGCAGGCGAGTTAGTTAATTAAAAATTA
>CAINOM010000744.1 GCA_903851455.1 uncultured Bacteroidota bacterium
AAAATCGCACGAAAATATAAACTAATAGTTAAAAACAGTCTGGCGTCGCAATGCCGTGGCGCAGCCAGGCTGAAAAATAAAATTATCAGGCAGCTGCAAGCCGATCGGTTTTTGAAATTGCCTTGCGGTACATTACTCCATGAACGAATACCAAGGCCAGCAACAGCGGCGTGATCTCAGATAGTGGAATAAGCTGCACTTTCAACAGATCGACAACAAAGACGACGAATATCAGGAATAAGGCTGCAAGGGAATATCTGGCTTTTATCTTCGAACCGCAGAAAGGAATAATAAGATTTGCCGGCAACGCCCAAAGCACATTAAAATTATCTTTCCAGCCGGGCTCTGCATCAATAGACCAGACGTATATGATGTAACAACCGAGGATGCCGGTCATGAACAGGACCACCGTACTCATGATATTTCCAAGAATGCGAAGTCGTTTCACCACCAGGCCGAGAATAGTTACTATTGCCAGGGTCCAGAACACGATCACCGGCTCATTAGGCACGTCAGGCCATTGCACCCTGTTCTCGAAAAGAACGGTCTTCTTATCACATAACTTTTTGCCGTCCACAGTAGCGCCCTCCATACCATCCTGCAAATAATCGGCGATATACATCGCTTCCATGTTTGTCGGTATCCTGTCGGCGCCCAGGCCAAACAGAATTTTCATCCCGGTTGAGAACCAATACTTGTGCTGTATCGTTTGCGGACCGCAGCGATCGGTAAACTGTCTGAACCTTAACGTAACGCCTTTTGGCAGCACCTGCGCGGGCACAAAACGATCGCCAAAAACATGGGTGAATATAGCCAGGATGCGGGTGCAGCAATTATCATAGGCACTGCTGTACTCATAGTACCTGTTTTCGCGGCGGCAATTATTTTCGAGATAAGCCAGGATCTTAGCCTTGTCCTCACTGCTTAGCAGGAAAACCATCTCCTCCACGCCTCTTTTTTGTTCACCGTACTGGTAATTGAACTGTTCGATGGTATTCGTAGCCAGGTACACATGGACGCGATCTGTAAGGAATTGATGCATCACAGTATTATCCGGCGACGAGTCTAAAAACCCGAAATTATAGACCACATCCCTTGCCTTGCCGGTTTTTGTGCTGTCTATGATGCGGATAGCGCTATGACCAAAAGTCTCATAAATTTCCTCACCGGGACTGCATGTGAGCAGGCTGATGCGCAGATGGCTTTGCACAGGTGGCGTCGCTATAGCGGTATCCTGTTGTGCCTGAACGGGCAGACAAAGAACAACAGCAAATAAAATAAGCAACGCACGTCTCAGCATAATTCAAAAATAAGAAAATGACACGGAAATATCAGTAAAGAAAAGCTTAAAACTGGTGGCCGCCACCAGGCAAAATTCCTGCACGAATACCTGAAAAATACCTGCCACAAAAAAAGAGACGCAAAAATCTGCGTCTCTGATATTATCAAATATTTTCAACAGGCAAAGAGAAGAAATGCCTATTCCTTTACTAATTTCTGTATTGCAACGCGCTCGCCTGCTTCGTTGTACAGCATAACAATGTATAAACCCTGCGACAGGCTGCTGACGTCAATATCCTTTGCTGCAGCCTGGTCTAAGATTTTCTTACCCTCCATACTCATGATAACTGCGCGTAAGTCGACAGACGAAGCCACATGGATGGTGCTGCTGGCAGGATTAGGGTAGATATTTACATCTGCACCTGCAACCTGGTTTACGTCCAAGCTGTTAAGTATATATGGACCTGAAAAATTATGGCATCCATGCACATCTGTAACGACCACCCTGTAGCTGCCAATGTTCGGCGGAACGAGTGTGTACGAGTTAGCACCCGGAATAGAAACTGTGTTCAGGTACCATTGATAAGTGCCGTAGGCGCTGCTGGTAGACAATAAATTTGCGCCGGGGTCATAGCTTACCGTCGGTGTTGGCAATGCATAGACATTCACCCATGTAGCAGCAGAGGTATCATTGCAGCCCGGGGCCATAATGATATTGGTATATAAGCCCGCATTGCTGGTTGTATAAGTGGTATTTGTAGCTCCTGCTATGCTCGTGCCTCCGGACTGCCATTGATAGGTGACACCGGGAAGCCCCACCGGAGCGATACTCAAAGTAACACTGCTTCCGATACAAAGCGCATATGTGCCGCCAGGTGTAAGCGGAGGATGCGGGGCCAGTACTTCGATAACAGTAGGTGTTGATGTGGCAGAGCATCCATCGGTTGCAGTGATCATGACTTCATAGCTGCCCGCAGTTGTTGCGGTATAAGAACTGTTTGTTTCGCCGCTTATAGCAGTACCGCTCTCTGACCATTGGTAAGTGTCACCAAGCGTTGAAGTCGTAGTGAGTGTAACGGTACCTGCACTGCACAACACAACCGGGCCGCTGGCAGTAACCGTAGCTACCGGAGTGGCGCTGAGGGCCAATGTAGTGGTAGCCATAGTGCCGCAACCAGAAGCATTGTAGGCCATCACGGTATAAACTCCTGAAGATGTTGCCGTTGTGCTGAATGTCGGATTCTGCAAATTCGAGGTGAAGCCACCGGGACCGGTCCATGAATAAGAAGTAGTGCCGGTACCGCCGCCAGTAAGCGTTACAGAGGAACCAACACATACAGGTGATGAAGAAACAGCTGCCGAAACGCCGCTCACACCTGCGCAGGTATAAGTGATCTGGAGATAAGGAGCGTGATTTGGGGAGCTTGTGGTAGCAAGATTTCCTGTTTCACCTTTTATTGCATAGATCCTGCTTGCACCGCCGGTAAAACAAATAGAAACTTTGGCGCCATTATTGGCCTGGATAAAATTTGTGGTAGCAAGCGTGGCTGGTAATGTCTGATCGCCCACTGCAGTACCATAACTAACATTTGTCAGCAATGTTCCTGCAACAAGGTCTGCATAAAGAGTTGCAGCGGTGGTCACCGTAGAAAGGTCGCCAACATAGCCATAAGTAGCCCAGCCAGCCGGGGTACCGGTACCGAGGTACGCAGAATCATTAAAACCGATCACACAGTTGGTTATAGTAGTACCGGAAGGAATAGCACTAAGATCAAACACGGCATACCCACGCGATGTAAAAAAACCGCTGGCACTGGCCACAATAGCTCCATCTGTGCGGGTTCCGAACGATGTTGCAGATCCGGTTGTATATGAATTCATTGCTCCTGTTGAATAGAGTGTTACAGTAGTCTGCGCAAACGATGCGACACTCAGGCAACACAACAGGGATAAAAAGTAGATCTTTTTCATGCTTGTATAATAAATGGTTGAACTTATGACCGGTCGATAAAACAGTACGCCTATCCACCGAATATTTCGCGCCAAATAAGCGCAAGACATCCAATTTATGTAAAATAATACTATTTTATCCTCGGAAAAATAAGAACTCTTTGTTGAATAACCAAAAAAAGGGTTGGTTTTTAGAGAAAAGCCCGCAAATCCCAGGGTTGTGAAACGCCGAAAATCGGTATTGGCTTATTTTATTTTAAAACTTTTGGCGATCTTCTCAAATACGGGAACAAATTTATCAAAATCGGCTTCCAGCGCCGCACAAGTAAGGCTATATGCTTTCCCACCCTTTACAATGAGGTAATAATCTGCGTTGAATACCAAGTCCTTGTGCGTAAACCGGTAGACCATGTGCGCACAGTCCTGGCCGCTTATTTTTATATACTTGCTCCTTAGCTCTTTGAACCCTTCCACGCTCTCGGGTAACTTCTTTCGTGCATCGACAAGGTAATCTTCAAGCAGCAGATTTTCCGCATCGCCCGTTACGAGGTTCACATTTTCGCGAAAACGCTGCCCCTCGTGCAGGAAGGGCGCCATGAAAAAAAACACCGTATTGGCAACGTCTTTCTTCTCCCATGTAGCCGGATAGCTAATGGATACTTTTTCCTTTGCATCGGTATAGGTCTTCCAGGCCACCTGCTGTTTGACCGGCGACTTAGGTGTGGGCTTAGCCGGCTTTTGGGCCTGCACACCGATCACTGAAAAAACAAGAAGCAGGCTTGCCAGTATTTGTTTCATGCAAAAAGGGAGTTTGAGTTAGTGTTTGGAATTTGAGATTCAGAATTTGAGGTTTCGTCAATTTCGTTTATCTATTCCCCAGTAAAGTTTCTGGCGAATGGTATTAAGAAAATTATGCTCGTCCGGCCTCACGAGAGACACAGAGAAACTTTCTCTTTTTACCGCAAGCTGCACATTACTTTTTATTGTCTCGGTGCGTGCGTCCAGTGTGCATAAGAACTGGTCGGTGCGGCCTTCTATTTCAAATGATATGACATTATCATCCGGCACCACTATGGGCCTGGTGTTCAGATTGTGCGGGGCAACCGGGGTGATCACAAAACTGGAGGTCTGCGGGAAAACCACCGGCCCGCCACAACTTAGTGAATATCCCGTGGAACCCGTTGGCGTGGCCACGATCAGCCCATCGGCCCAGTAAGTGTTCAGAAATTCTCCGTTAAGATAGGTGTGTATCTTGATCATTGACGAACTGTCCTGCCGGTGTATGGTAAATTCATTGAGCGCAAAAGGTGAGCCATTGAACAACGGTATGCTGGAGTCAAGATGCAGCAACGTTCTCTTCTCCAAAGTATAAGAGCCTCTCACCAGCGATACGATCGCAGCTTCCACTTCCTCCTCCGGTATAGCAGCGAGAAAGCCCAGCCGCCCAAGGTTCACACCGATCAGTGGAATATTTGAATTGCCGACAAAGCAAACCGCATCAAGCATAGTTCCATCGCCACCAAGGCTGAAGAGCATATCTGTATTGGCGGGCAGATCGCGCTTACCGGTAAAGACGCGCGGTACATTCTTAAAAGACATATGGGGTTGCAGCCGCTCATAGAATTCTTTGTAAAAAACCATATTTAGTTTATGGTTTTCCAGCATGGTAAGAATACGCAACAGCAACGGCACGTCCTGCTCGGCAAAGGTTCTATTGTAAAGGGCTACTAGCATAAAGAAGTCGTAAGTCGTAAGTCATAAGTCGTAAGTCTGCAAGACACCATTTCAGTACAAAAGTTTAGCATCGTATTCTCCATGCATCTGCTATTTTTTTGTCAGCGATTTAATTAAACCCCTGATTATCCTTGACACTTCATCAGACTGCTCGATCAGCATTTTTTGTCTATCATCGCTGATAAATTTTAATCTTAACGCAAGATAAAGCATAGATTTGGTTTCACTGGCAGATCCCATTGCTATATATAAGAAGCGCGAAAAATCGGCATCTGAGCTCCGGTCAAAGCCTTCCGCGATATTATTTGAAATTGAAGTAGCCGCATTACAAATCTGGTCTCTAAATCCCCAGTGTCGTAGTTCACCGAAGTCCGAAAAAATCTCAACAGCGAGGTCCTGAGCTTTTTGCCAGGCGATTATGTCCTCAAATTTTTGAATAACCATATTCACTGAATAATATGCACAATATATCGCAACATCAATTTCTCGCGGACTTACGACTCAAGACTTATGACTTACGACTGTCACTCACTATTGAAATGTAAATATAATCCATTTTGTCCCAAATGATTGTAGGCAAACTCTATCCGGATCTTGATGTCGTAGAGGGTGACGATATCAATGCCCGCACCTATGCTGTACAACAGCCTGTTGCTCAGAAAACTATTGCCGGGTGAGGAATTATCTATGTACCCAGCATCTGCAAATATCTTCGGATAAATGCGCAGTGGAACAGCCGTGAAATATTTTACCGGTATGGAGTAAGTGTTATTGAATACCTCACGCTTCAGATCAATTCTCACCAGGCCATAATTATATCCATCTACAACATAATATTCATACCCTCTCACATAATCTGTCTGTGTGCCCAGTCCGCCTTTGAAATAATAAGGCTGGTTCATAGGGTACATCGCCCTGCCCCGGAAAATAGCTGAGGTATACCACTTAGAAAAAGGGTTGCCAAATATCCCGGCTTCAACGTTGGCATAGCCCTGGAAATTTAGCCCCTCCAATCCTTGTCGCGCCACTGCCTGCGTAACGAGCTTAAACCCTTTAAGTGAATAGTTCCAGTTGTCTACCCGGTTGTACTCAAAGCGATAGAAAAGCTCTATGAACCTCGCCCGCTTGCTGCCATTCGCAAAATAGTCGGAGTTTAGTTTAAGAATGGTGTCGTTTACACCATAGTCTTTATAGTTCAGCTGAAAAATATGTTTCGCAGCATATGCAGGACGATACAGGTAGCTGATGCCACCTTCTACCTGCCGCAACATTACCGGCCCGCTGTAGGTGCCAACGTACACCAGTTTATCAGAGTCGGTAGCATAGTAAGTCTGGCGGCTCTGTGCATAGCTAAGCGAAAAGCCCAGCCCCCGGGTCTGGCCATTGTTCACATATGGGCGCATATAGGCTATTCCCAGTTTTTGGGTATAGCCTTCCTGCACCGTCAATGCAAGTGTTTCCAGGTTGCCGCGAAAATTCTTATCCGTAAGTGTAAGCCCGGCCGACACACGCCGCAGGTCATGGTTCTCGTCCACCCACCAGGTGTTAAAATTCCTGTCGGCAAACTGAACAGTAACCGTGGGTATGATGAACCAGCGCTCCTTCACCTGTATGTACCAGGTAATGTTATTGTCGTTCCGCTCGGTATGTTGGTCTACCTCATTGAACAACTGCATATTGAAAAGCCTCAGCTTGTTCTGCTCTGTTAAAAACGGGATGGAGTCAGCCCTTACGATGTCCCCCTCATGTATCGCTATCTCCCTCAGTATTACCGACCGCCGCGTCACGTTGTTGCCCTCAATAACTATCCTGCTTACCGTGACATGCGCCGTACTATCGCCCGTAATGCTGCTCCCCTGCCCACGGGCATGAGAACAAACAAGCAGAAACAGAAAAAGTATTAGTACGTAATATCTCATGCCAAAACCGCCACAAGATAGGAAGCAATGCTATCATAATTGATGTCCTTTCGCAGGGTTCCTTACAGTCATCGGGTGATGTCACCAGTTGCGATTCAGAAATGAAAAGGAAATTGTAAGTTTTGTGATAACATCAGGGCACCCGATGAAAATATTAAATAATCAGTTAACTTTATTCTTCAATATTATACGATCAATGCGCCGGTTAGTTTTGTTCCTGTTCCTATCTCTGTCTGTCACCGCTATCTGTATTACCTCCTGTGTGCACAAAGCGCAGGTACAACCTTCTTATGGCGGCCTCCCTGATTCGGTGGGTAAAATATTCATTGCGAAATGTACCAATGCCGGCTGTCACAATGCAGCCAGCTACCAGAACGCAGCCGAGCTGGAGCTCGATACATGGGATCACCTGTTCAACGGCGGCATCAGCGGAGCTGTAGTTGTGGCTTACAGCCCTACTTACAGTCCGTTACTCTATTACATCAACGCCTACAATAAAGCAGATGTGGTTGCATATGATCCAAACCATTTTGCACCTGCGCTTACATCTGCCGAATATACGACCATAAAGAACTGGATAACTGCAGGCGCTCCCGACCGGAACGGAAACATACCTTTCGCAAGTAATCCCGACACCCGCCAAAAAATATATCTCACCAACCAGGGCTGCGACCTGCTGGCGGTCATTGATGCAAAAAGCCGGCAAGTGATGCGCTATATAACATTGGGCGTTAACGCTACGGGCAAAACACAGACACCTCATGATGTGGAGATATCTTCAGATGGAATGACCGGTTACGTATCTCTTTATGACGGCAGTTACCTGCAGAAATTCGACACACGCACAGATGCCATTACCGGCAATCTGAGTTTAAGTAACTATATACTGCCACCCGCGATCAGCGGAGGATGGAGCATCCTTAATTTCTCTCCCCAGGATACAGCATTGCTGGTGACCGGCATGACTTCCAATGCCATCATCTCTATCAACACCAATAGTTTTACGGTAAACCAAAGCCAGTCAGTTGATATCAACAGCGGGGGCAGCAGCTTTTTCCCTTATCCCCACGGCATTGCAAATAATGCCACATTCGACACCTTCTATACAGCTTTGCAGTATGGCAATACGGTCGTGGGCTATACATTTAAGCCTTTGTTCCGGCTGTGGCAGATCAGTGTGGATGGCAAACCTGCCATCACTACCAACGCCAACGATGTTACCAGCCCAAACCCTCACCAGATAGAAACAGCCCCTGACTATTCCCGTTACTTTGTCACCTGCCAAACCAGTAACATGGTCAGTGTAATAAATGCACATTACCCTAACGATACGGTGGCGTTGATACCGGTTGGCGGGTACCCGCAGGAAATGTGTTTGTACCCGGCTAAGAACTACCTTTTTGTTGCTTGCATGCGGGATTTTTCAAATCCGGCGCCTCCGCTATATGGTTCCGTTTACGTGATCGACTATAACACCCTTCAGGTTGTAAAAGTGATCTACGGCGATTTCTGCGAACCGCACGACATAGCAGTGGATGAGCAAGACGGCCTTTTATACATTGCCAGCAGAAATGCGGATGCATCATCCAGCATCCCTTCCCACCACTCCACCGCTTGTGGCGGCACTGCCGGCTGGTATTCGGTATATGATCTCAATACGCTGCAGCCCGTGGATCACAAAAGGTATGAAGTAACGAACGATGCCTATGCCATCTCTGCAAGGTTCAAGTAAAGCGATAACAGATCTGCAACCCATCAACTTATAACTTATTAACTTGCCCCATGCTAACAGTCTCCCTCTACGGAATTAAAATACATGCACCTCACGGTCTCTACCCGGAGGAACACATTCTTGGCAATGTCTTTGAGGTAGATGTGGATGTATGGTTACCGGATGCACAGCCATGGCCGTTTGCAGACTATACGATCATACGGCAGACCGTTGCTGATATCTTTCAGCAGCCGGGGCAATTGCTGGAGAAGTTCACCTACAACATTCACACCGCTCTGAAGGAGGTGTTCCCGGTTGCAGAAAAAATAAAAGTATGCGTGAGAAAACTTCACCCCCCCATGCCGGGAGAGGTGAAGTTTGCGCAGGTATGTTATGAAAGTTATACCATTTAGACATCTAAATTTGGTATGATTTTTGCTATACTTATAGCATGGCTAAATCTGTTGTTGTAAACGTCAAAGAGAATATATCCGAGCTTAAAGTGCAATACGGCAAAGCACCAATTCATCTTCGCCCACGTTA
>CAINOM010000745.1 GCA_903851455.1 uncultured Bacteroidota bacterium
CCCAGTCCTTGCCATCATTGGGAGCTGTAGCTTTAACCTCCAGCGTGCCTTCGTTGATCACATAGTTTTGGTCCACAACGTAGTTGATATAAGTCTCCGCGTATACGGAGCCGCTATAATGATTATGCAGGTCTCCGCCCTTGGGCATGAGCGAAAAAAAAGCAGTGAGTTCGGCCGTATTGTTGCGGATGCTTTCGAAATACTTATCAATTCCTTGTCCACTCACAGACGCCGAAAGAAATAAGAAAATCGGTAGCAGTATCTTACTCATTCGATAGCGAATTATACATGAATATACAATAACATATACTGTATACCACCCGGTTTGATGATATATATTATAATATGCATAGAGGTTTTCATTAAATCGAAAACCTCTATACAAACAATATTCTTCAGTGATTAATTGATGCTGAGCAGCTCTACTTCGAAGATTAAGGTGCTGTTCGGCCCTATGACAGCGCTGATCTGCCTGTCTCCGTATCCCAAATGTGGAGGGATAAAAAAGCGCCACTTGCTGCCGGTTGGCATTAGTGCAACACCTTCCGTCCAGCCTTTTATTACCGCGCTAAGCGGAAACGATGCAGGCTTGCCTCTTTGTACGGAACTATCAAAAATGGAGCCGTCGATAACTGTACCATGATAGTGGCAGGTAACTGTATCAGACGCTTTGGGCTTTGGCCCCGTGCCTTCGGTTATTATTTCGTATTGCAGACCGCTGGGTAGCTCGGTGACGCTTGGTTTCAGTTTGTTTGCCGCCAGGAATTCTTGTCCTGCTTTCAGATTTGCTGCTGCTTTTTCCTCTTTCATTTGAAATAGTTTATCTGTGATGTTCATGCGCACTCCTTTTTTAGTGCGGCAAAGGTAAACAAAATACCGAATTATTAACCAATACTTAACTTTTTATGTATTAAGTAATATATTATCTAATTGCCTGATCCACACCGTGCTGTCAAATGTATTTTTAGATATGCGCATCAAGGCGTAATTTTAGTACATGCCTGAAGATCACTACTTAGTAGCCCGGCAACTGCAGGGGTATGAAAAAAACGCCGGATACAGCATTGCTGCAAAAAGCATTGAAGATGCAGAAGATTACTTCGTAGGCGCTAAAGAGAAACTGTTGGATATCAGCAATTGGGGCAAATACATTATTCCTCCCGTTGTTGTTTTTCATCTCACAGACAGCCACGGCAAAGTGTATCAACGTAAAGCTCATAAAGGAGATCACTTAAAAATAGAAATCGCAGGGGGCGATATAATTTCGGTGCTGGTACAAGCGATAGAGTACGACGATTACCCGGATGATGATCGGGAAACCTTCGCAATGCGCCTAAGTCCAATAAGTGAAAACGAGAACGGACCTGCGAACAATGCAACCACTACGGTCGTGATAGAACGATCCCGCCAGCAACTCACCGCTTCCTATCACGGCAGGAACCAGGAAATTTCTTTACTAGGCCTTTCAGATGGCCAGTGGGAGAGCCTCGTACAAGGCTTGATAAAATAGTACATCACTTCAGAAACTTCATAAGCTTTTCCCGGATTCGGGTTTCCCCGGAAAAATCAATTCAATTCAAGCAGTCATTGACGCTAGTTTTTTCAGATGTTTTGATACGACAATAGGCTTACTGTGCCCGGTATAAATTGTCGTTGGATGTAGGTCCAGCAGCCTTCTAAGGGTTTTTTTTACATCTTCAATATTGTCGCTGAACGGCGCATAAGCCGGTATAGCAGAGTGGGGGAACAGCCCGCCGATCAGGTCGCCGGCAATTATCGTTTTATTGTTCAGTACAACAGATATACTTCCCGGTGTCTCGCCCGGTGTATGCAGCAAATAGCCATCAACTCCATAGGGCGCCAACGAAAACTGCTCGCCATCCATCACAATATCCGGCTGAAAGGGAGTGTAGTGCCGCATATATTTTTTGGTAAGCATTTGTGCCGCAAACTTCATAAGGGAACCAAGAGCCGCCGCGCTCCTGTATTCGCGGTTAATTCCGGTGCGGACAATATCATGGTCAAGCCTATGCAC
>CAINOM010000746.1 GCA_903851455.1 uncultured Bacteroidota bacterium
AAAAAAACGTTGCCCCAGCGATCAGCAACAATGGCAAATCCGTTATCATTAGCGCCATTTCCGATGTTCCTTGTCCACAACACGTTGCCTGAACTGTCGTATTTTGCTATATAGATACTGGTTGTTGTATCTGAGCCGGCAATATTGGTCAAAGTATCCGTCCCAAAAGAAGCAGTAGTGTCCGAAAAACTGCCCGTAATATACACATGCCCGAAAGCATCGGCAGCAAGAAACCCACCACCAACCTTACCTATGGCCCCCCTCCCCCACTTCCATGTCTGTGACATTGCCGGCATGACGCTGCTTAAAAAAAGAGCAAAGAACAAGAATACAGATTTGATTGCGGCGTGGCGCATGAATAGTGTGGCTGGCATAGGTTTTATTTTATTTTTTACAATGTAATAATTTACTACTGATCTTGCCATGATTAAATGTCCTTTTCCGGCAAAAGAAAAAGGAGCCGCATGTTAGCAGCTCCTTTCAATAACTATCCCAATGCTATGATGGAATCAGTATCTAATAATCGATAGTAGCCTGAATACCTCTATCTATTAGACCTTCGGCCTGCGGACGCAGATCATCAAAGCTGCCCTTCTTTACCCCGCATTTACCTTTATGATGAATGATGAGCGCACATTGTTCGGCCTGCAGTGTTTCATGCCCGCAAATATCCACCAGCGACTCTATGACCCAATCGAAGGTATTTACATCGTCATTCCATACAATAAGGTTGTGTAACTCTTCCTCAATAACATCCGTCTCCTGCAGCTCTTCGGTCTGCCATTTTACACCCGCATTTATATTCACTTCACGATACATTTATACCGCAAAAATAAGAAAGAAGATTGAATTGCAAAAAAGGAATTATATGGTGCGGCCACATCTCCTGCTCAAAGTCATTTAACCCGCACTAAGTGTGGCAGAACTATTGGAAGGAAATGCTCCACCTGACCTCATTGGCTCTGGCGGACTCATACCGGGCTGCGATCCCATCTCGTGCCATTGCAGCAGCAGGAAGATAATGAACACAAATATACCCAACTGGCCTTCCAGGTGCGGCTCGATCATCAGTTCGAAAAGCCCCATAAGCCAGACCATAAAGAAAAAGAAACTTTGCCTGTTGCGCCGCAACGAAAACAAGGGCATTAAATACCAGAAGACAAAGATCAGCATGGCGGGAATACCACACCCTAATGCGTTTACGAGGAATTGGTTATGCGGATACAGCCGGTCAGCCTGTATCACGTCCGGATACTCCTTGGCATAAGCGAGGTCCATCTGGCTCTTAATATCCCCTGCGCCTACACCCAGCAGCGGATGCTCCTTAATAAGCTCCGTGGACAACTTATACGACATCAATCGCGATATGTCACCATACTTTCCTGAGTGGTCGCCGTTTTTGAACATAAAGTAACTGTACCATGTATATGCAACCCGCTCATGAAGCGTAGGTACAAACCTGACCACAAGGAAAAAAACGACCGGCAAACTCACCAGCACAATTAACCCTATAATTTTTCTCCTGGTAAAAGTGGCGTAAATGCTCCACCCGATCACAAAGAGGTAGAAGGATATGATACCGCATTTCACAGCAAGTACATGCAGATGGATGACCAGAATAGCCAGGCAAGTACCCACCACCCATTTCATCCATCGCTGCGCTAACACTGGCCACACATACACTCCCGATATGATAAACACAGCCACGCCCATACTGGCACTGATATGATCACCCTTCGGCAGTGTGGGCAATATATGCGACTGTTTGTATTCGTGAATATAATGAACCGGGTCAAGTACCAAAAACGACATACTGAACAGCGCACTGCCTGTAAGCATTAAGCCAACGATTACGATCAACCACTGCAGCTGCCTGCTTGAGAACCGCGGCAAAAAAGTAAACGCCAGCGGCAATATCAGGAAAGGAAGCTTTAGCTGGAAACGGGTTTCCCAGTCGCCTTTGTCCTCACTCCAAAACCAGCTTATTGCAAACATAGCTACCCATGCCACTCCCATAAGCCACCACTTGTCTCTGAACCAAAGCTTTGGATTCACATTCCATAACGCATTGACGCCGAACAAGATCATGGAAATAGATAATATTGCCGGGGGAAAAAGATAACCAACAAACATGCCGAACATGCAGATTATTGCAATATCGGATTTGTCTAACATCTTATTATTTAGAAAACTACTTTTGTTCATTGGTTGGTCTCTTGCAGACATAGGTTACTGGTTCAATATAACGGGCAAAAACGAAATTTAGTGCGGCACAATATTACACAACTTCATGAGCAAGTAAAAGCGGGCGATTTTCGCGCTATTGCAAGAGGCGTAACAATAGTAGAAAATTCGCTGCCCGGCTACGAGTCTTTACTGCTCAGCCTGCACGAAACTCATCATGCCCGCGTAATAGGGATAACCGGCCCCCCGGGTGCCGGCAAGAGCACGTTGGTAAGCGCCTTACTGCGTCACTGGCTGAAGGAGAATAAAAAAATTGCCGTACTTGCCGTCGACCCTTCATCCCCATTTAACTATGGTGCGCTACTGGGCGACCGCATAAGGATGAGTGAATACTATACCAATCCCAATATCTTCATCCGCTCCCTGGCCACCCGCGGCGCCCTGGGCGGACTGAATGCCAAGATCATAGAAATAACAGACCTGGTAAGAGAAGCCCCCTTCGATATCATACTAGTGGAAACCGTAGGCGTAGGGCAAAGCGAAGTAGAGATAGCCGGCCTTGCCGACTGCACTATAGTGGCGCTGGTGCCTGAGGCAGGCGATGAAGTGCAGACGCTAAAGGCAGGCGTGATGGAGATAGCCAATATATTTGTGGTAAACAAAGCTGACCGCGCTGATGCCGAAGGACTATACCGCAACCTGCGGATACTTGCCCACGAAAAAGCACATGGCGAGGAGGAAACACCAGTGGTAAAAACTGTAGCAACAGAAAATACAGGTATCGAAGAGTTAGCTACGGAGATCGATAAATTCATGGACAGGCAAAAGGAACAACCCGCAAAGCGCCTGCACCTTATGACCGAAAAATGCTGGCAGCTGATAACCGCACAGCGAATGAAAAATATAGATCACAATTTATTGAAACAAGACCTCGCTGCAGCAATGCAAAAAGATGATTTTAATTTATACGCATTCACAAAAGATTTTTTAGATCTGCATCTGGCGACCTTCAAATAAAAATACAACAACCCCGTTTTAGTAAAAAATGTTCACTGCATTACCCATATACATATACTACCTCGCCGCAATAGTCCTATCTGCCACCATCAGTGTGTACTCCATCCGCAAGATCATATTCATCACCAAAAACCACAAGATATATGACACACCGGATGATACGCGCAAGATACATGGTGCCGAGATACCCAGCCTGGGCGGCATAGGCATATTCATAGGTTATATTATTGTTGCAGCTTTCTTTTGGCCGAAGGTACATTTCTTCATGCCCTATATCATGGCATCATCGGCTATCTTGTTCTTTACCGGCATCTATGATGATATTATGAACATGCGCCCTTCTAAGAAGCTTATTGCCCAGCTTATTGCTTCTTTGGTCACTGTTCTTTTTGCGAATATCCGCATCGGGTCTTTGCATGGCCTCTTCGGCATAGATATACTCACCTGGTGGCCGGATGTGATCATCACCACACTTTGCTGCACCTTCTTTATCAATGT
>CAINOM010000747.1 GCA_903851455.1 uncultured Bacteroidota bacterium
CAGTTCTTATATATATCTATGCCCTGCGATGGATTGCCCGAAATGTTAGACCCTTCTGAGTGAGCACGGTTGTTAAGATGCCAGGAGAGCGAACAGGTAAACGGATGACTGGGATCTGTATCGCCGGTTTTTTCATGCCCTACCGTAATACTTGTAATGGTATAGCTACCCGCCGTTGCAGGAACACTTACTATATAATCATAATTGGGGTCCAACGGAAAGTACTGGCCATAGGGATTTTTGACAAAAATCGTATCCGGAATTGTTCTTAAGGCATTGGAGTCTGACACGTAAGCAGTTACACTGGTAGGCGCAGAGAAATTACCGCCTTTATGGTATTGGCTGACCACTATGGTCGCCAGTTGTGCACTATCAAAGCCATTCAGATACCCCACAATACCCGAGAGCGTGCATTTCTTCTCGCACGAAAACATGCCGAGCAAAATGACCGAAACAACGAACAGAAATACGTATTTCATTAAAATAGCGTTTATTATTTAAAGTTAAGCATTTTGTCTCAAGCTTCATTTCACTTAAAAATATTATCATATCTTTAATAGAGAAAATATACACCCTATGAAAAAGACCTTATTAATAGTTCTGTTTTTCCTTTCGAGCTTCTCTTCTTTTGGGCAAAAGATACATTTCGGTGATAGCACCAACGTGTGGACTTTTTTCGATGCCAGGGTAGACCATGGCACCTGGTTTGGTACCAGCTATGCTTTATTTGATGGTGACACGGTACTAAACGGAAAAAAATGGCGTACCTACGGTGCATGTGCCTACTATGAAGATACAATTGCGGGAAAAGTTTTTTTTATGACCCTTCCTGATACCACAGACATTTTTTTGCTGTACGACTATAGCTTAGCTCCCGGAGATACGATCGTAAACCGAACTAACGAATTGGGCGGGATCATCGCATCCTATAACAAAGTAGTATCTGTAGACGCTACGCTTGTAAACGGCTTGTGGTATAAAATGTGGAAATTCAATGGCTATGAATCAGCCGACTACACAACTATCATTGATACTTTTATAATCATAGAGGGGATCGGCTGTGTTGAGGGCTTACACTATCCCTGCAACCCGCTTGGCCGGTCGCCTGTTGTCTCTACTCAACTGGAGTGTTTTGAAAATAACGGATCGTCATATCCTTTGAGCAATCCTGTATGGGAGATAGGATTGCTTGGGAACTTTTATTTTGACAATGATTCAAGTTGCCGTCTTAATCTTGGAGCTGCCAAACTCTCGAGGGGGATGGGAAAAGCAACTGTTATGCCGGACCCAATTAATGAAACCAGTAAACTGGTTTTCCCCTATAACATAACCTCCGGATTATTGGTTGTGTGCAATGATCTTGGCCAGCCAGCGATCAACTTGCCTTTCAAAAACAAAGATGAGATATTGATTGGCGACGAAATAAAAATACCCGGCGTTTATTATTATAAGGTAACCGATAATGAGCATGGTACAGTGTACTCAGGGAAATTTTTAAAGAGATAAACAAACCTTATGAAAAAGATCATTCTTATTTCGCTACTCGTCATCTTTGGTATTTCTTCGTTCGGGCAGAAAATACGGTTTACGGATAGTACGAATCGCTGGAGGGAACGTGATTTCCAGCGGGGAGGCGGCGGCGCCAGTACTACTGATGTCACGAATCCCGTGTTCTATTCAAGCGATACAATTATTAATAGTAAAAGATACATGAATTTGGTGGATGGTGCCCCCGTCAACTTCATACGCGAAGATTCTCTTGCAAAAAAAGTTTACATACGTGCACTTTATGACACTGTAGACTACCTGTTATATGACTATAATTTAACGATTGGAGATACCCTTACAAATAATGTTCTTGGTTATGGTACACTATCTAGTTGGGTAATAGGTATAGATTCTACAAGGATAAACGGCATCTGGTATAAAATCTGGTATTTTAAAGGGGGGAATTTTTCTACAGGCGATTATTATTATCATGTAATTGAAGGAATTGGTTGTATGAATGGCCTTGTTCTGCCAGTTGACTGGTCGCTCCAGTCAGGTTACCCATTTAATATTCGGTTTGAGCAAATATTTTGCTTTCAAAATCAAGGCATAGCTTATCCCCTAAGTAATCCAGTTCACATAGACAACTATTACTCGAGCATGAGCTATGTTTTCGATAATGCCGCAAGTTGCACGCTTCACGCTGGTAATATTGTTAAAAAAGAGAGTGGCGTATTCGTCTCCCCCAACCCCATCGACCCATCTTCCAAAATAACTTTCCCCAACAACATCTCGTCCGGCTCTGTAGCAATCTTCAATGATCTTGGCCAATCAGTTCTCAACCTCCCTTTCCAAAACAAAGAAGAAATACTAATAGGCGACAAAATAAAGACACTTGGTATTTACTACTACCGGGTAATAGATAATGAGAATGGACAGGCATATTCCGGGAAATTCATTTATCGTTAACTGTGCTCTCTTAACATGACCAGGTGCCTCGTAATATTTTTTCTTTTTCTCTCTGCCTGTCCTGTTAGTTATGCGCAGCATACCGCGCTGTCTTTCAACAAAATGAACGTTGTTTATACCGGGGTGGAAAATCCCATAACGATCGTTGTGGAACATACGAAAGGAAAAGAACTCGTTGTAACTACTGATAATGGAGAGATAGCGCGAGACCTGTCTGACGAAAACAGCAGCCACTATACCCTTCACGTGTACAAGCCTGGGAAGGCCATTATTACCGTGAGCGTAAAAACTCCGGGCGGAAGAAGAAAACTCAAGGAATTTACGTACAGGGTCCATTCAATTCCACCACCGGTCGTCAGGTTGTCCGGCAAAACGGGAGGAAGCATCAGCCGGGCGATGCTTTGCGCGCAAATAGCGCCAAATGCACCCATCGACGGCTTTGGTTACGACGCAAAGGCCTTAATTTATAGGTGTAAAATAACGGTAACTAGAGATAACGAAATCACTTATGAAAAGACGCTTGCAGATGCCCACGGAGTGCGATTTGATGAGAATACAAAAAAGGTATTTTGCACGCTGACTAAGGGCGCGGAAGTATGGATAACAGATGTGGCCGCAAAGGGGCCGGGAAGCGACTATACGGAATTGAACGATCTGAAATTTACTATTGAATGAGAAAAGTCCTCCTTTTTATAGCATCAACGATATCCTGGGCCACATTATTCGCCCAGCACGCTGTTGTGCAGCTCGACTACATGAACGTGGCCTACATCGGGTTAGAAAACCCAATATCAATTACTTCAGATATCTACAATTGTGACCAACTCGTAGTGAAAGTGAACGATACCGTGCTTGGTGGAAAAGATTGCTAATACAACTTCAGACCGACTACACCGGGCACAGCCACTATAACCGTTTATGGCAAGCATGGAAGTAAACAGGAGCAGATTGGAAGTATGGCCGTGCGGGTGAAGCGGATACCGGAACCCATTGTTTCCCTCGCAGGTAAAACGGAGGGGTACATTTCGAAGGCAAGACTATCGGCATGTAACGGGCCCGTAGTCCTGTTCCCGAATTGCGATTATGATCTTGCGACAAAACTGATAACTTTCACCGTTACGCTATATCATCAGTCTGCGTCAGAGGTAATGTTTCATCGCACATTCGGCAACCCCACCAGTGCTCAATTCGATGAAGAAACAAAGAAAATGTTCGACCGCCTGAAACGAAATGACCGGATCGTGATCTCCGACATTAAGATACAGGCACCTGACGCGCTCTCAAGACAGATGGCAGATATTAAGTTGACGATATTTAACTGATCATGCCTCCACCCCAAACTGCCTTAAATGGTGCGTACTATGCTTGTACAGCAACTGCACCTGCCGGTCAAAGTCTAGAGTACCAAAGAATGGATTGGGCGTAGCCATAGTTGCATCCTGCTCATGCACCGAAAAGAAATGGTCCAGCTCACCCTGCAGCTCGCCAATAGCATCG
>CAINOM010000748.1 GCA_903851455.1 uncultured Bacteroidota bacterium
CTTGTGTTACCGCCTGATATGCCATGTGCTTTGTCGGGATAGTATTCGCTTTCAAAATCCTTGTCGGCATTGATCAGCGCATTGGTCAGCATCACCGAATTCTGAAAATGTACATTATCATCTCCTGTACCATGTATCAACAGGAAGTTACCCTTTAGCTTATCCGCCATCTTTTCCGGCGCATTGCTGTCATAGCCATCAGGATTCTCCTGTGGGGTGCGCATATACCTTTCTGTATAAATGTTGTCATAGTAGCGCCAGTTGGTAACCGGGGCCACAGCTATCGCCGATTTGAACACATCATTCCCTTTAAAAAGGCAAGTGCTGCTCATAAACCCGCCATAGCTCCAGCCCCATATACCTATGCGGCCTTTGTCTACATACGCCAGCTTACCGAGTTCCTTAGCTACAGCTATCTGGTCATCGCTTTCCATTTTGCCGAGCTGCAGATAAGTTTTCTTCCTGAACTCCTCGCCCCTGAAGCCGGTACCTGTGCCGTCTGCGCAAACTACTATATAGCCTTTTTGTGCCAGCATCTGGTGCCAGAAATAATTGCCGAGCGGAAAACGGTCTGCTACTTCCTGCGAACCCGGCCCACTGTACTGGTACATAAGTACCGGGTACTTTTTAGTGCTGTCGAAACCCGGAGGCGTGATCATCCATGCATTCAGCATTTCATCCACGCCCTTTATTTTCATAAGCCTGATATCGCCCATTGCATACTCCTTCATCTTGTCTTCCAGGGCCTTATTGTCTTCCAGTGTGCGCACGATCCTGCCATTCGCCTTGCGCAGATAATATACGGGCACTTTATTCACCTGCGAATACTTGTCCACGAAATAATCAAAGCCTTCGCATGCTGTTATCGAGTGTGTTCCTTTTTCCGGTGTCAGGCATTTGTCTTTCTTACCGCTGAGCGACACAACATACAGCTGCCGCTCAAGCGGTGAATTCTCAGCGGCTGTATAATAAACGAGTTGGTTCTCAACATCTACCCCTACCAGCGCATCCACATCAAACAGCCCTTCTGTAAGGTCTTTCAGCTTTTGGTTTTGCCAGTCCCAGTTATAGAGGTGGCTATATCCCGCTTTTTCATTCCTGATGATCATCGAGTGCCCATCTGGCAAGAAGATGATCTCGTCATTGATATTTATGTACCATTTATTGTTGTCGGTGTAGATGGTGGTATTACTGCCATCTGCCGCATTGGTGAGTAAAAGCTCCAGGTTGTTCTGTAGCCTGTTCAGCCGGTAAATGCACAGCTTGCCCGGATCAGTGGTCCATTTTATGCGGGGTATGTATTGATCGGCATCCCCGATATTGGCAGTTACTGCAGCGCCCTTCTGCAGATTGAATATCTTTATCTGCACCTCTGAGTTGAGTTCCCCCGCCTTAGGATATTTGTAAGTATACTGCTCGGGGTAAAGACCGGTATATTTCGTCAATGTATATTCCGGCACAAGGCTCTCATCAAAGCGATAGTAGGCGAGGTAGTTTCCGTCTTTAGACCACTCAAACGCCTTCGTAAAAGAGAACTCCTCTTCATACACCCAATCACAATTACCATTAATGATCTTATTCTTCACACCATCGGTAGTCACCTGTACCACTTTATCACTGACCAGGTCTTTGTAAAAAAGGTTGTTTTTC
>CAINOM010000749.1 GCA_903851455.1 uncultured Bacteroidota bacterium
ATGATACACCCATTTTTTGAAAGACTCGTTGCACTCTATGATATTACATGCCACATCCACCAACCATATCGGGTCATCGGTGTTGTTGATCAGTGTGCGCAGATTCTTTTCATCAGCGATCACCTGCGCAATATCCTTTTCATTATCCGTCATTATTTCCAAAAAGCCATCAAATTTACCAAATAAAACCAATTTTTATATTCCTGCGGCAGCGTAGATTCTTTATGCTCTTTCCCGCACAATTAGTAATTTTTACCCGCTAATCACTTTTCAGCAATAGTTTCCATGAAAACGACTACAACCAACACTGATATCATTTTAATAGGCGCAGGTATCATGAGCGCTACACTAGGCACTTTACTGAAAGAACTGGAACCCGGCCTGCGGATAGAGATATTTGAAACCCTTGATGCGGTAGCGCTGGAGAGCTCAGCAGCGTGGAACAATGCCGGCACCGGCCACTCCGCGCTTTGTGAACTCAACTATACGCCGCAGAAAGAAGATGGCACGATAGACATCTCAAAAGCGCTGCGCATCACTGAGTCGTTCGAGATCTCAAAACAATTCTGGTCCTACCTCGTTACGCACGGAGTCATCAGTTCGCCCCGGTCATTCATACACAGTGTACCGCACATGAGTTTTGTATGGGGAGATAAGAATGTTTCCTATCTCGGTAAGCGCTATGAGACCATGCGTGCGCATCATTTCTATAAAAAAATGATCTATTCCGAAGACAAGGTTCAGTTAGCGCAATGGATACCATTGGTGATGGCAGGAAGAGACCCGCAGGAGCATGTTGCGGCATCGCGGATAGAGACAGGCACCGATGTTAATTTCGGCGCGCTTACACGCAACTTGTTTGGGCATCTCCAACAACAGGATGGCGTTGCCCTGCATTTGGAACACCATGTAGACCATTTGCATAAGGATAGCGAAGGCTGGGTAGTAACAGTAAAAGATAAGAATACAGGCGAAGAAAAAACAATACACGCAAAATTTGTTTTTATAGGCGCAGGCGGCGGCGCCCTGCCGCTTCTCGAAAAATCGCATATACCCGAGGCCAGCGGCTTTGGCGGCTTCCCGGTAAGCGGGCAGTGGCTGAAATGCCATAACGAAGCAGTAATAGCGCAGCACGCTGCAAAAGTATACGGCATGGCGTCTGTGGGCTCACCCCCTATGTCTGTGCCCCACCTGGACACACGCATTATCGACGGAAGGAAAGAACTCTTGTTCGGGCCTTATGCCGGCTTCTCCACTAAATTCCTTAAAGAAGGCTCTTACCTGGATCTTCCCGGATCTATACGTTTGTCGAACATCATGCCGATGATAGATGCGGGTTTACATAACGTGCCGCTGACCAAATACTTGATTAAGCAGGCGATGCAATCGCAGGATGACCGCATGCGTGAGCTTAAAGAATACTTCCCCGATGCTAAAGAAGAGGACTGGGAACTAAAGATAGCCGGGCAACGCGTGCAGGTAATAAAGAAAGACGCGCACGAAGGAGGCGTTCTTGAATTTGGAACAGAAGTGGTGTGTGCCGGCGATGGCAGTATAGCCGCTTTACTGGGCGCCTCTCCGGGTGCGTCTACATCGGTCTCCATTTTGCTCGGGCTTATCAAAGATTGTTTTAAAGGGCAGATAAATGGCGGCGCGTGGCAGGAACGATTAAAGACAATGATCCCTTCTTACGGTCAATCGCTCGCGCAGGACGAAGCATTGTTTGATAAGATCCATGCAGAAACTGCCGGAGTATTGCAATTGCAGGCATGACGCATATCCCGCAAGTGCGCATTTGAGTTTCCGTGCGCAACTTTGATGGAATAGTATTTATACGATACCTGTAAATAGCAGCCATGACGGAAAAGGAAAAGAACATAGGAAGAATATTGCTGGGTGCCGGTCTGATTTTCGCCGGAATCAGCCACCTAAGCTTTGCGCGAAAAGAATTTAAAGCACAGGTGCCGGATTGGGTTCCGCTAAAAAAGGACGATACTGTTGTCTACTCAGGCATCGCAGAGATAGCGCTTGGCAGTGCACTGGCGTTGGGTGGAAAACACAAACGTACAGTCGGAAAAATAGCAGCCGCGTTTTTTACGGCTGTGTTTCCGGGCAATATTTCCCAATACACACACCACCGCAGCGCCTTTGGGCTAGACACCGACAAAAAACGCTTTGCAAGATTATTTTTCCAGCCGCTGCTTATTTGGCTTGCTTTGAATACCACCGAGTAGAAACCCCAGATTATTCCTCATCCTGGCTTTTGCTTGCATTTCATTCGTCGGCGAACGCACTGCATAAACATTACATTAAACGGTCGTCAATACATTAAAAAGCTTTTTCCTTTTTAGTTCTCAGACCGCTGTGCATAAATAATAATCCCAATACCACAAAATATGTTATTTTCGCGTTAACAAGTAAGTGGCATAAATACTTTCCTTAAGCTACTGCTTGCCCCGTACCCAAGCTCACATGAAAAACCATTATCAAAAACTGAAAAATGGAGAAACTGAAGATATGGATAGCCGAAAATGACCCTTTAGTAATAAAGCGTAGTAAAGAGATCCTGGAAACAGCGGGCTATGATGTAATGGCGATTAACGAGTTTAAAGACACAGCTGATTTACTGGCAAAGCTGCAGGTAAAGGAAAGTGAACTAGCCGTGAATGAAAAAAAACACAGGACAGAGAGCCAGCAGATCTCTGAACTATTTTCACTGGCGCCATCGTGCATTTGCATACTTAAGGGGAAAGACTACATATACGAAATGGCCAACCCCATGTACCTGCAGGTCACGGGTAAGAAGAACATCATAGGCAAAAAGGCAAAAGATGTATTCCCGGAGCTTGTGGAACAGGGCTTCCTCGGATTACTCGACAATGTATACAAGACCGGCGTACCCCTTGCAGCAAAGGAAGTTTATATCCAGCTGGATATCCACGACAAGGGAGTGCTGACAGATCACTACATGGACTTCGTGTACCAACCCTTTAAAGATGAACACGGAGATACGGCCGGCATCTTCTTCTTCGCCAACCTGGTGACAGAACAAGTAGTAGCCCGGCAAAAAATTGAACAAAAAGAAAAACATTTCCGCGCCCTGGTAGAGAATGCCAGCGACCTGATAATACTTACCGACGAGACCGGCAACCTCACCTATGTTAGCCCCGCACACGAAAAACTTACCGGGTGCAAACCCGTAGAAGTCCTCGGAAGATCTTTCTTTTCTTTCCAGCACCCGGACCACGTAGCCGATCTGAAAGTGCAGTTTACGGAGCTACTCCGCAACCCGGGAAAACCAATGCCCCGTACAACCAGGTTCAGGCACAGGAATGGAGGCTATATATGGGTAGAAGGAACGGTAACCAATCTACTCGATGATGAAAATGTACAGGGCGTCATTGGCAATTTCAGAGATGTCACAGAACGGAAGCTGGCCGAGGAAAAAATCATTCACGCCAACCGCCTCTTCGCCTTTATCAGCCACATCAATCAGACAATCGTACATGCCGGTGATGAAGAAGAATTATACAGAGCAGCATGTAACATTGCTGTCGGGGTTGGCAAATATAAAATAGCGTGGATAGGGCTGGTTGACATTACCAACAAAACGGTGAACCTGGTAGAGGAAGTGGGAATATCAGAAACTGATCGTGAGCTCTTCCGGAACGCAGCCTACACTACCCATGGACCACAAGACCAGGCTATAACTTCCGGCACATACTATGTATGCAACAATGTAGCAAATGACATGGCAGCAGCTGGCTGGCGCCCCTTTGCCGCTAAGTATTCTGTGAACTCATGCATGGTGCTCCCGATCAAAAAATCGGGCAAGATCATCGCTACACTCAATCTCTATTCTACCGAAATCGACTTGTTTGACACCGGTGAGATCCGCTTGCTGCTTGAGATTGCCGGAGACATCTCCTACGCTATAGATGTCTTTGAAAAAGAAAAACACCGGAGACAAATGGAGGAGAAGATCCGGCACAGCGAGTTGCGGCTGAAGCAGGCACAGTCAATCGCCCATTTCGGAAGTTGGGAACTCGACTATGAGACCGGCGTTTCCGTATGGTCGGAAGAGTTCTGCCGCATATACGGGTTGTCGCCGGACGAGTGTATGCAAAGTTACCCCTCGTGGCTATCCTATGTCCATCCGGATGACCTTGTTTACGTAAAAAGAGTGACCAATGAAGCCCGCAAAGCGTCAACCGGATTTTCGTTTCATCACCGCATCATCCGTAAAGACGGAGCAATAAGATATATTTTTTCCCAGGCTGAATTTGAATTTGCTCCCAGCGGAAAACCAGTTTCGCTCCACGGTGTTGCTCACGATATCACCGAAATTAAAGAATCGGAAAAAGAACGGTCGAAGATCATCGCAGACATGGTGCAGCGTAATAACGACCTTGAGCAGTTCTCTTATATTATTTCACACAACCTGAGAGGGCCTGTAGCCAACATCCTTGGCCTGGTAGATATTGTAAAGACCATTGGTATCGACAAAGACGAAGTTGCAGGTACAACCGCATTTCTCGATACGGCAGCACAAAACCTGGATCGTGTAATTACAGATCTTAACCAGATACTGGGTTTGAAAAATAATGCAGGACTGAAAAGAGAGCCTATCAATTTTGCTGCGCTGCTGGAAGAAGTAAAACTGAGCATCATTGACAACAGGCATGATGACCAGGTGACCATTAACGGAGACTTCGCGGCCGTGGAGCAGATGACCACTGTTAAAAGCTACCTCTACAGTATCTTCTTCAATCTCATCCTGAACAGTATGAAGTACCGCAGGCCCGATGTGCCGCCGGTCATCGAGATCCGCAGCACCCGGGTGAACAACAAAATACAACTCACCTTTAGAGACAACGGCCTGGGTATAGACCTTAAAAAAAGCGGCGATAATGTATTCCGCCTGTACAAGCGCTTTCACAATCATGTTGAAGGAAAGGGAATGGGCTTGTTCATGGTCAAAACTCAGGTAGATCTGCTGGGTGGTAAGATCTCCGTTGCAAGTGAAATAAATAAAGGTTGTGAATTCACGATAGAGTTTGAAGAGAAGGATAATTTGAATCTGTAAATGTGAACTTTTGGAGGTAATACCTCCAGACCCGCGCCTGCTCTCTTTCAGCGGGGCGACTCTGTTTTAAATCCCGGAAACTAATATAGCCGCAGCGCAATCACTTACTGGTACGATTTTTATAAAATATATTAAAATCACGTTTTCAGCCTATTTACAGCCATCTGGAGTACCCTACTCGTCAATCCGGCATCTTCGTCGATAAAATAGAGACGGAGAAAGAATACTGCCGAAAAAGTGAGAAAGGAAAATACAAAAACAAAACGGTGGAATTTCACGCTCTTAAAAGCCCTGAGCAATCACTATGAAAAAAATAAAAGTTCTCCTGGTTGATGATA
>CAINOM010000750.1 GCA_903851455.1 uncultured Bacteroidota bacterium
CCTGTCAATATGTCATCCTTCATGCTTTTGGCAGACAGGAAGAACAATGGTATATCAGGGTCTACATTCCTGATTTCTTCAGCCAGGGTGAAACCATCCATATTGGGCATCATCACATCGAGCAGGCATATGTCAAAGCGCTCACGGCGAAATGCGGCAAGGCCAAGGATACCATCACGCGCCAGTTCCACCACAAAATCATGCAACTCCAGGTAGCTTTTTAAAACCTGTCCAAAGTTGGTATCGTCTTCTACTAACAGTATTTTATTCTTTTCTTTTTCCATATAGGTAGCTATGTGTGTTTTTACAATAAACTCAAATATAATACCACGATTGTGCCAACAGCTAAAATCTTTTGTTAAAAGAACCTCGGACAGGTGAACTGCTTGGAGAGATGATCCTTGTTCTTGCCGTATGGGCTTTGGTAGATAATAGAAAACTCAAGCGCACCATAAGCAGAATTATAGGGTGCCAGTTTAGAAGTGGTCATATCGTAATTAGCCATTATCTGAACACCACCCAGCTTCACACCTGCCACGCCAATGATGGCATCCGCCAACCTGTCATATACTCCTAGGATCAGTTCGGTGGGCGTGCTGTTGCTGCTGCTCAGCTTTATACGAAACTGGGAACCACATACAATTTCAGACGCGCCCATTTGCGTTGTATAGTACATCGACGGATTGATTATCATTACAGGGCCTGTCTTCAGCATAATATCCAGGTTGCCGGTTGGGCGTAGACCCACAGTGTTATTGCTTTTGTAAAAGCTCTCCGTTGGTGTATTGATGTTGGTAGCCCCGCCGCCTAGTTTCACATATACATTCTCATTCGGGAAGAATGCGATGTTGCCGCCTGCCCCAATGGTGTAATAGCTCGTCTTAATGATACCCACTTTTTCACCGTTCGCGATATGCGAGTTAAACGTCACACCATCCCACTGCTGATCGAAAGTAAGGTTATCGTAATTGACGCTGCGCTGCACAGTAGCTCCGGAAAGCCCCAGTGAGATCATTGTAAACTCACTGAGCTGTAAGTGATAGGCCAGGTTTCCCTGCACCTGCAGCAGCGACAAATTGCCATCGCCAGCTTTGTCATCAAAGAACGCCACGCCCAGGCCCAGCCAGTTGTTGTGATTTACGTTGTCGCGGTTCCCGCCAATTTTGGCATCCATAAATGCGGAAAAGGTATTGTAAGGCACCGGCACTGCCGACCACTGGTTGCGGTAATTAAGCCCCAGCCGGTAGTCGTCACCGGGCAAGAGCGCCGTATTTGCTGCATTCAGCAGCATGGGCGCATTGTAGTACTGGCTGAAATGAATACTCTGGCCTGCGGCACGATGGCCGCATACCCCAAAAACAACTATTAATAACCAAATTGCCTTCCTCATCGTGCTGGCTTTGTATCCCACTAATTTTTAAATAATGTCCTCCCGTAGTTCAAATTACCTCAGCAAAGTAATATTCCCTTTCAGCAATTTCGCAGACCCATCGATAAATGTAGCATTAAGCACATATGCATATGCATCTATCGGCTGAGGCTGCCCGTTGAATTTGCCATCCCATCCTTTATCCTGGCTGGTGGTCTCAAATACGAGCTGTCCCCAGCGGTTAAATATTTTCAGATCCATAGTCACGATAGCAGCGCCACGAACATACAATACCTCGTTCTCTCCATCACCATTTGGACTGAAAGCAGTTGGCAGTCCAAGCTCGGGTTCTACATCGGCAGGAACTGTTTTGCACATGATAGATGGGCAACTGCTGCTGTTCAGTGCAGTCAGACACACTTTGAAATTCCCGGTCTTCGTATACTGGTGTACCGGGGCAAAGTCGGTGCTTGTGCTTCCGTCTCCAAAATCCCAAACATAGTGGGTGGCATTGGTAGATAGATTGGTAAATGTTGTGGGCACATTGGCCGTCGGCGTCAAAGGAATAAAGGTGAAGTTAGCCACGGGCAAAGGCAGCACCTTAATTATCTCGGTAACAGTATCCCCGCCATTACATGCTCCCGGATTAAGAGCCACCAGCGTTATCGTATAGGTGCCCGCGACATCGAACGTTATCGTTGGTAACGGGGTTGTAGTCGTATCGCCTGCATAGTACCAGGTCGTGGTAGTAGCGTTAGTAGCACCACCGCTAGGTGTAAATGGTGTGCCCGCGCAAATAGAATCAGGGATAATAAAATGCGCCGAAACCTTCTCATTAAAGATGTGGATCTTCTCTATGACCGTGTCTGGCGAATGACAGGCGCTGTCATCAGACATAACCAGCGTTATGGTGTACACACCGGTATCTGCATAGTTCTGCACAGGCGGATTAGTTCCGGTGAATACAGAGCCATTGCCGAACCACCATTGATAAACGGGCGTTCCCGAGGTATGCGACGTAGAGGTATTCGTGATGGCCACCGTATATGGCCCGCAACTGTCAGTAATGGTATAAGTAAACCCTGGCGTGATATAGTTAGTATCCACACGAATGATCAGGTACGCCGTATCATTGGTCACGAAGCAAGCATTGGAATTAGCTGCCGATAACGACACGGTATGAGTGC
>CAINOM010000751.1 GCA_903851455.1 uncultured Bacteroidota bacterium
GCATTGAGGTCACACGAAACGCTATACTTGTCCATTTTCGAGGATAAAAATGCCATCATCCGCGAGATGTTGTGGATGATCATTGCGTCTATTGTCTTTACTACGATCATTATCCTCGCTTTCTTCGTTACGGTACGTACGCTGTTCAATCAGAAGAAACTATCCGAGATTAAGTCTGACT
Source organism: uncultured Bacteroidota bacterium (assembly GCA_903851455.1). Taxonomy (GTDB): domain Bacteria; phylum Bacteroidota; class Bacteroidia; order Chitinophagales; family Chitinophagaceae; genus Nemorincola. The sequence continues at coordinate 182 of CAINOM010000751.1, forward strand.
TCATCAACAACATGACCCACGAGCTCAAAACGCCGCTTGCAACCATTTCGTTGGCTATAGATGCGCTTACCAATGAGAAGGTGATACATGACACGGATAAGATCAAGATATACAGCAGCATGATCAAGGAGGAGAACAAGCGAATGAACAAGCAGGTGGAGAAGATACTGCAGGCTGCCCGTCTTGAAAAGGAAGAAATTAAACTCAATCTCCAGACCCTCGATGCTCACCAGGTCATCAGCAAGGTGGCCGACAACTTCGCTCTCCAGGTGCAGGAGAAACATGGTGTGCTGGAATTAAAGCTTAACGCTACCGATCCCAACATACGCGCCGATGATGTTCACTTTTCGAACATCATCTTCAATCTGCTGGATAATGCCCTGAAATATTCAGATGGTTCTCCGCACATCACCGTAGAGACGTTTAAGCATGGCAACGGCATGCTCTCTATCAAGATAAAGGATAATGGTATCGGTATGGACAAAGAAACGCAGTCACGCATATTCGAGAAGTTCTACCGCGCCCACACCGGCAACCTCCATAACGTAAAAGGCTTCGGTCTTGGTCTCAGCTATGTAAAGGCCATAGTAGATGCTCACGACGGGAAAATAAAAGTGGAAAGCACACCCGGCAAGGGGAGCACCTTTACGATCACGTTGCAGGGCGCGTAGATGCCCCGATCTCAGGCTTTATGCTAAAGGGCCACGCACAGTCCTCTCATCACCGCACCCAGGCGTATCGCGTCGTATATGCGGCTTTCTGATGCTCCCTGTTCCTTCACAGAGTGCTCATGCGACACCACGCACTTCTCACAGCCATTGATGGCCGAGATCACAAGGCTCATTAGTTCAAACAAGCCCTTGCCCATTGCGGGGTTCATCATCAGGCTCATACGCAGGCCCGCCGGCTGCTTATTGTAGTATTCGTTGCCATGCATGTAGTGCCTGAAGCGGTAGAACACATTGTTCAGGCTCAGTAATGACGCGCAGCCATGGGTTTCCGCTATCTCGTCGGGGGTAGCACCTTCCCTTGTTGCCAGCCGCTCAAAGGCGCCTATCAGCACACTGTGTTTTTCAGTAGAGGCCACAGCCAGGGCAAGCAGGTATGCTTCCTTACGTGTCAAATGGGCGCTTGCCAGTGTTGTAGATACATTCAGCCGCATATCCTTCAGATAGCGGTTGCTGGTCGCAGCAAGGCTGGTAAGTGCCTGGCTGGTATAAGCAGGGTCAATGCCCAGGTCGTGCAGCAGGGTCTGCAGTGTTTCATTTACAACTGGAGTCTCCATAGCGTTGTTATTTGTTCATGGTATAAAAAATCCCCGCGCCTTGGCGCGGGGACATACAATCAATGATCTTATCCTACTGCAGCGGTCAGCGTTTCTTCACCTTTCTCCCAGTTGCAAGGGCAAAGTTCGTCTGTCTGCAGCGCATCCAGCACACGGAGCACCTCATCCACATTGCGGCCCACGCTCAGGTCGTTAATACACAACCAGCGCACTATTCCTTCCGGGTCGATGATATAGGTAGCACGGTAGGCCACTTTTTCATCGTCGTTCGAAAGTATGCCTAATGCTTCAGCGAGGCTTTTTGATGTGTCTGCGATCATAGGGAAACGTAGGTCACGAAGGTCCTTATGGTCCATGCGCCATGCATGGTGCACATATTCATTATCAGTCGATGCGCCAAGCAATACGGTATCGCGGTCGGTGAAATTTGTATAATTCTTGTTGAACTCGGCGATCTCAGTTGGACACACAAACGTAAAGTCTTTAGGCCACCAGAACATCACAGCCCACTTTCCTTCGATATCTCTGTTGCTTATCTCTTTAAATTCTTTTCCTTTCTCAATAGCCACTACCGACTTCTTGCTGAATTCAGGGAATTTCATTCCTACTGTAACAAAATTGTTTGCCATTTTTATTGTTTTTTTTAAGATTTCGGTGCAAATATCGGGGTTTTTAATACAGATAACTCTGATTTTGGTCATTGTGTTTTGCTATGATTGAATAGGATAATTCAATCTGGGTAGGTACGGTTTTTTCAACAAGTTTTTCCTGCTCAGAGCAGCTGAGCGTTATGGATCAAAAGGACGGGAATTTCAGGATACGTGTACTAATATTTCGCCCACTTAAGCAAAATGGATACATTTCTGCTGCTAAGCCTAATTATATACAACCCTGAATTATTTAATCCGGCGAGCTGCTTACTTTGAAGGCCTTTTCTCCAGGTGTCCGTCAATAGTTTGTTGCCCAATACATCATATACAGCTATAGCCAGGTCATCGTCCGGCAATTGAGCGGCGTACACGTTTACTGTTCCATTATTACCAGTAGATACCCAAAAATCATTTTCTGTTTTATTGTTGACCTTGCCGATGCCTGTGGTACAGGAGTTAACGGTGATGTTATTGACGGATGAATCAACACCACCAGGACCATATACATACAAATGAACGGCTATAGTGCCCGCGCTCGGGAAGCAGATGCTGGTGTTATGAGCCGTCGGCGATACAACAGTAGCTCCTGCGGCCTCCCACCGTACACTGTCAATTGTACCGGTACTGGTACTCGTAAAAGTAATGCAGCTATCCTGGCATGTGCTGGAGGCAGTGCTGGAAAATGAAGCGCTAACCACCGCGTATATGATGCGTATTTTGTTGTTAAACCTATCGATAAAGTAGATGTTGTTCGCAGGGTCTACGGCGAGGCCGTGGGGCTTATTGATCATTGCCGCCGTGGCTGGCCCGCCATCGCCGCTAAGTCCCGCAACTCCTGTGCCGGCAACTGTTGTAATAATACCCGTAGTTGCATCCACACGACGGATACGGTCATTATAGCTGTCGCTGATAATAAGATTTCCATGCCGGTCGACGGTGATATCCGCAGGGTAGTTCAGCATAGCATTGGTCGCTGCGCCGCCGTCTCCGGTAAAGCCCAGCCCCCCTGTTCCTGCAACGGTCGAAATGATCCCCGAAGTATCGACTTTCCGAATCCTCTGGTTCCCATTGTCGCTGAAATATAATTGTCCGAGCGAATCCACATAAGAATAATTTGGGAATGATATTTCAGCACTGGTAGCAGGGCCTCCATCTCCGCTGAAGCCACTCGTGCCCGTTCCGGCAACTGTCGTAATAATGCCAAACGTGTCTATCTTTCTCACGCGATGGCCATACTCTTCCGCAAAATAAATATTCCCCTTTTTATCAACGGATACATCATAAGGGCTGTTGATACTCGCGCTTGTAGCGGGGCCGCCATCTCCTGAAGAGCCGGCTACGCCGGTGCCTCCATAGGTGGAAATATTACCGGCCATATCTATTTTCCGGATCCTGTTGTTGTTATGGTCGCTGAAGTAAACGATGTTTGTGCTCAGCGCCGCCACGCCGGCGACCTCGTTAAGTTCCGCGCTGACAGCAGGTCCTCCGTCTCCACTAAAACCTATAACGCCCGTTCCGGCTATCGTAAATATTACGCCACCCGGGCCTAGTTTTATTTGCCTCACTCTGTTGTTTGTACCATCCGCTACGTACAAACTCCCATATGCACCAAAACCTCCAAAGCAAAGTGCTACAGGTGAGTTTAGTTCCGCCGCCGCCGGTGGGCCGTAGTCTCCGCTGAAGCCAGCAGTTCCATTACCAACGAGCGTATTGATTATCTGGGCCTTTGTAAACAGGGGCAAAAAAAGAAGGGTAAGTAATAGCCGGTTCATTTGCATAGATTTATTATCAAATATAGTACTTATTTTAATTATTATACTATCCTGACAATAAGGGATGCTATACGCCCGTAATTCGATATCCTTGCTAGTTCAATGATATGCCGGGCAGGGATGCCGGCAGCGTATTATGGAATAATAACGGATGGCAGGAAACTTCCGTAAAATAAGGATACAGGGGGAAGGAAAGCACCATCTCCATGGCCTCTTGCTCATCCTCCGCATTGATCACACACCACACCATATTCCGGTGAATGGACACACTGTAAGACAGTATGCGTCCCTCCCCGAAAAGCTTGTTGATGAGTTCCCTGTGTATGGGTACTACGGCAGCGAGTTCATCAGTAAATTCAGATAACTCTAACTGGAATAAATACGCGGCCATCTATGAAATTTTCCCTGGAGTTTCGAAGAAGCGGATTATCGTAATAAGGTTACATTCCCACTTTTCTTTATTTCCTTGCCGCTGAGGCAAAAAGCATCGGCAGTCCACACATACACATCGGCTGGTTCTGGCTTTCCATTGTAGGTGCCATCCCATCCCTGCAGTGGGTCCGACGTTTCAAAAACCAATACACCCCAGCGGTCATAAACACGGAAATAATTAAGCTTGGATATTTCCTTATTGATAAGCGCGAACTTATTGGTAAGCGGGCTTGCACTGGCTGGGGAAAATGCGTTTGGCACCACAATGTCCGCACAATTCACGTGTATCACCATCGTGTCTTTTGCAGTACACTGGAATTCCCCGTCAAGCGTAGTCACAGTGAGATAGTAGGTGAAATCATAAGGTGGGTTGGCCACCGGATTTGGCAATGTACTGTCGCTGAGGAACTGGTAAGGTGTCCACTGATACTGGTACAGCGCGTTGAGCGATGTATTCGGGCCACCGATTATGGTCGATGCGCCATCTGCTATCCAGCGGTCTGGTCCTGCATCGGCTACTACCTTTATCACGTTCACCCTTATCGTGGTATCCACGATACAGCCGAAGGGATAGTAAAGCGTAACGTGGTAGCCTGTAGAATAATCTGGATATACCTTCACGGAGTCACGGTAAAGATAAGTTGTATCAATATTGTAAGTAGAAGTCCACCTGATAGAATCAGCTTCGTCTGATACCACATGCAGTTTGATGGTGTCACCTTCGCAGATGCTGGTGTCATTGTTCGAGTACATGGGTGGTGGCGCTATTACGGTGATTGTTTTACACTCTACCTGCATAGAAGGCAAACCCTGGTTCACAACAAAGTAAACGTTGTAAACTCCTTCTGTATCGTAAGAATAGGCCGGTGGCATAACCTCTGAGAATGAGGGTATGCTGGCGTTGGTGCATTGTTTGAACACGATCTTGGTCAGCGTGCTGTCGCCTGCATTGGTGATAAAACCATACAGATCATCACCTTCGCGAACGATCGTGGAGATACCGGAGGGCAGGTTCATTGAACCTACGTTGTTATAATCAACCGCTGTATACGCTCCGGTTGCCGACGCCATCTGTATGCCGATAAGCTGGTTGCTGAGACTATCGGTGATATAAGCGTAAATGTTTCCGCAGTCCCTGTTGATAGAGATCGCAGAAGGTGAATTAATTCTGAAGTTGAACGTAGTAGGTGAAGGTCCGCTGCTGGCCTGTATCTTGGTGCTGTTGATCTGCGTTGATGTCGTGTCAAAGCCAGTGCCAAGGTCGAGGCGTGTAATGGTATTATCACCTTCATTAGTTACAAACAGGTACCAGTTGCCATTGTCCCTTATCGCCGCCAGGTCACTTGGGAAGCTGAGGTTATAAGTGGCGCCATAATTTGCCATCAA
>CAINOM010000752.1 GCA_903851455.1 uncultured Bacteroidota bacterium
GGATCATTTTTTGTCTTTTCTTACGATTTGCGCTACCAGTTCAGCTTCGGTAGCAAGTTTATTACCAACATATGCTGTACCCCTCATCTCGCATATACCGCGGCGTATCGGGTTCAGCAGTTCCAGTTTCAATATCAGCGTGTCCCCCGGACGTACCAATTGCTTAAAGCGCACTTTGTCTATTTTGAGGAAATAGGTATCATAGTTCTCGCGGTCCTGTATGTTGTTGAGTGCCAGGATACCGCCGGTTTGAGCAAGGGCCTCTATCTGCAATACCCCCGGCATTACAGGGTTGCCCGGAAAATGGCCCTGGAAGAAATGCTCGTTAAAGGTCACGTTCTTGATGCCCACCACATGGTTGTCGCTGAGCTCTATGATCTTATCTACAAAAAGGAAAGGGAACTTATGTGGTAATGCCTTTTCTATCTGCGTAATGTCATAAATAGCCTGCTGCGACGGGTCATAATGAGGTATATCGGAAAGGTGCTTGTTCTTCTTTATGTACTGCTTGATCTTCTTGGCGAACTCCACATTGGTAGCATGGCCCGGGCGGCTTGCTATGATATGCGCCTTAATAGAGTGGCCTACCAGTGCCAGGTCGCCGATCACATCGAGCAGCTTGTGGCGTGCCGGCTCATTAGGGTAATGCAGCTGGATATTGTTCAGAATGCCTTCCTGCTTTACTTCTATCTTTTGCTTGTTGAATATGCCCGCCAGCCTTTGCAGCTCCTCGTCACTCACCACCTTATCTACTACTACTATGGCGTTGCTGAGGTCACCGCCCTTTATCAGGTTGTTGTCCAGCAGGTACTCCAGTTCGTGAAGGAAGCAGAAGGTTCGGCAAGGGCCTATCTGGTCGCGGAATTCGGAAATATGTTTCAGTGCCGCATGCTGAGTACCCAGCACCGGAGAATTAAAATCTATAAGCGCGGTTATCTGGTATTCTGTTGACGGAACCGCCAGCATATCCACGTTTTTAACCGGGTCGTAATAGTGTATATTGGTATCTATGGAATAAACAACGCGACGTGCTTCCTGCTCCTGGATACCGGCGCTTTCTATGGCATCCATAAACTGCCGGGCGCTACCGTCCATTATCGGCACTTCGGGGCCATCCATTTCAATAAGGATATTGTCGATTCCAAGACCCACAAGCGCCGACAGTGTATGTTCTATGGTGCTGACGCGAGCGCCGTTGTATTCTATGGTAGTGCCACGTGAAGTATCTACTACAAAGTCAACATCCGCCTTTACAATAGGCTTGTCTGGCAGATCTACACGCTGAAAGCGGATGCCATAGCCCGGACTAGCCGGTTTCATGGTCATTGTTACATTTGCGCCTGTGTGTAATCCCACTCCATGCAGTGTAACAGAACCCTTGAGTGTTTGCTGGTTCTGACTATTGTTGGTCGAATGCAAGGTTTCTGTTTTTTTTCTGCTTTCCGGTTTAACTAAAATATCTTCGTTCACTTTTTATACTCCAGGTTTTGCGTACTTAATAATGCGGTTAACTCCTGCACTGTTTCTTCCAGTTTCTGGAGGCGATGCTGCATATCCGGCAAATTTCTAAAAATTGCCTGACTTTTTAGCGAACTTTTATATTCGAACGCGGGACTTCCGTTTAAAGTAGTATTTGTACTGATCACAGATTTGGACAAGCCGCTCTGTGCATTGATCTTGGTGCCGTCGGCTATATGTATGTGGCCAACCATGCCCACCTGGCCACCGATAGAGCAATTCCTGCCCACCTTGGTACTGCCGGATATGCCCGTTTGGGCCGCTATAACCGTGTTCTCCCCTATCTCCACATTGTGGGCTATCTGTATCAGGTTGTCCAGTTTTACGCCTTTCCTGATGATGGTAGAGCCCATCGTAGCGCGGTCTATGGTGGTGTTAGAGCCTATCTCCACATCATCTTCTATGATCACATTACCTATCTGCGGTATTTTCTTGTAGGTGCCATCATTGAGCGGAGCAAAGCCAAAGCCATCACCGCCGATCACTGTTCCGGAGTGTATCACTACCCTGCAGCCGAGGCGGCACTCATCATAGACTTTTACGCCCGAGTATAATTTTGAATTTTCCTTAATGATCACGTTGTTACCGATATAGCAACCGGGATAGATCTTCACGCCACTTTCTATCACGGCGTTGTCGCCGATATAGGTGAATGCACCCACATAGACATCCGCCGCTATTTTCGCGCTGGGCGAAATATAGGATGGCTGCTCGATGCCGGTTTTGGCACTGCCGGAAATGATCTCGCGGTATTTTTCGAGGAGGAAAGCAAAACTACTATACGCATCGTCTACCCTTATCAGCGTGGCTTTTACGGGTCGTGACAATTCAAACGAGGCATTGACTATAATAATCGACGCCTCAGAAGTATATACATATTCTTCATATTTTGGGTTTGATATAAAACTCAGGGAACCCTTAACTGCCTCTTCTATCTTGGCTACATCGGTTACTTTAGCTTCCGGATCTCCCTCCAGCCTGCCTTGTAACAGTGTAGCTATTTGCTGCGCTGTAAACTGCATGTGCGATTAGTTTCTGTTATTCATACTCTGAATAATAATGTCCCTGAAATTATTTCCCAAATTTAAGTCTCAATTCCCTTTTTGTCTTACGGCTTATAACTACTGGATATAGCAAATGTAGTTTTTATGTACGGCTCTGGCAAGTGTTTGGTTAACTAATGAATCGTCAATTTCCGTAATATTCTTAACCTCACCACTTTTTGTTTCTATTTTGATCAGCTCATCATTAATATTGTAGGTACTATTGGAAGTAACGCCGCTAAACGCAAAATATTGCAAATCATTTTCATCTAAGCTCATTTCCGCCTTGATTTTTTTCTTCTTCTCCTCCAAAATGCTTGCCAAAGATTGAGAACTGAGCGATACTTTGTATAATTTTCTCAATATTAGCATTTTACATAGCGTGGATAGCACTTTATCTTCATGCGTTTGCCACACTTTTATAGAAACCATTATATCACTATCATCCAGCTGCAGGAAATTATCCAGGTGAGCAGGATCATTCGCGAAATCATCCTCACTTAGATTCTTATAAAGGAAATAGTTTAATGCCGGTGAAGAAAATAATTTTATTCCCCTCTGTGCCAACTCTTTAGCACGCTTCAGAATGTTTATCAGTAGCATTTCGGCGCCAAGTACGGTTTTGTGCAGGTATACTTGCCAGTACATGAGCCGGCGCGCAATAATGAATTTCTCTACAGAATACACCCCCTTCTCCTCCACCATGAGCTCGTTATCGCGCACGGTAAGCATCTGGAGTATACGGTCGTAGCCAATCACCCCTTCTGAAACGCCGGTGTAGAAACTATCCCTGTTCAGGTAGTCCATGCGGTCCACGTCGAGCTGGCTGGACACTAATTGATGAAGGTAGTATTTACTGACACCCGCCGCCCCTGTAGCCTCGGTATGATCAAATACTGCAATAGCCTTTTGTAACAGGCCGCCAAACTCCACATCCATACGGTGCATAATGAGGCGTGACAATGTTTCGTGTGGAACTGAGACAAGGGTGTTCTCCAGCGAATGGGAAAAAGGAGCATGCCCAATATCATGCAGCAGGGCTGCGAGGCGGGCTGCGGTACATTCATCTTTATCGGGCGTAATATCCTTGGCTTTTAATTCATCCAGCGCTTTGCCCATAAGGTGGCAGGCACCCAGCGAATGCGCAAGACGGGTATGCACAGCTCCGGGATACACCAGCTGTGCCAATCCCATTTGCTTGATACCGCGCAGCCGCTGAAACATGGGGTGGTCAATAACCCTTATCAGCTCCGGCTCAGGGAAACGTATGAACCCATAAACCGGATCATTTATGATCTTTACTTTAATGCTCATTCAGACTTTTGGTTGCTCTGCTTTACTGTTCTATTGTGGCGGCTGGTTCCAGAGAGCTGGTATCAACGATCGGCTTACCGCCAAACTGATCGGTGGTATCGCAATCATCAAAACCCTGCGGTTGCTTGAAAACTTTGTTGGGGTCTATTCCTAATTTCTTGTCGGCAAATACCCGCTTCATAAAGAAAGCCCAGATGGGCAATGCCGAGGAGGCGCCCTGCCCCATCTGCTCAGTACGGAAACGGAACTCGCGATCATCGCAGCCAACCCATGTGCCGGCAATAAGCTGTGGGCAATAACCAATAAACCATGCATCGGCCTGGTTACTGGTTGTACCTGTCTTACCGGCGATGTCGTTGCGTATGTTGTACTTAAACCTAAGGCGGGCGCCTGTGCCGAAGTTCACCACACCACGCATCATTTTCACCATTTTGAAAGCGGTATTCGGATTGATGACTTCCTTCTGTGAGGCTGCGAATGACTTAACCAGCATGCCGTTCTTATCCTCTATCCGGCTGATAAAGAATGGCTGGGTGTTCATTCCTCCACCCGGGAACATACTATATGCTCCTATCATTTCGTACAGCGAAATGTCAGAGACGCCAAGGGCCACAGACGGCACGGGGTCTATACGGCTGGTGATGTTGCACTTGTGCACAAAATCAA
>CAINOM010000753.1 GCA_903851455.1 uncultured Bacteroidota bacterium
ACATCTTATTCAGTATCATGCGCACGCGCTCCTGTGTCTTCCATGGCTGGTCAGTCCAGTTGTAGAAGTACGCAAGGTGATGGGATGGTTCGTTGCCGTGCACATAGTTGCCTATGATACCATCTCGTGTTATGTCTTCGGTCTTGGCAAAGAAGCTGTCTGGCAGCTGCATCGTAAACAATGAGTCGAGGTGTTTTGTAAACCTTTTTTTGCCACCCATCAGTTTTATCAGTTCATCGGGGGCGTGCGGCACATAAAGACTATAATTCCATGCATTGCCTTCTACAAATCCCGGCTCATCGGTATTGAGGACATCGAAGTCTTTTTTGAAAGATCCGTCACTCATACGCGGGCGCATATAGCCGCTGGTCGCGTCATAAACATTTTTATAGTTCTCTGATCGTTTTATGAACTCATCATACACCTGTGGCCTGTTCAGCTTCTTCGCCATCTGGGCTATACACCAGTCGTCATAAGCGTATTCCAATGTTTTTGAAACTGAAGATCCGTTCTTGTCTTCTGGCACATAGCCCATCTTTATATAATATTCAAGACCATCATAGCTTTTGTGCTTTGCCGTTGCAATGCAGGCATCCAGCGCCCTATCCGGGTTGAAACCCTTAGCGCCGCCGACAACCGCATCTGCAATAACAGAAACAGCGTGGTACCCGATCATACACCAGTTCTCATTTGCGGAGTTGCTCCAGACCGGTAACATATGTTCTGCGCTCTGATCATAATGTGCCAGCATAGACTGTATCATATCGGAGTTACGTCGTGTTTGAATGATGTTCATCAACGGGTGCAGTGCTCTATGCGTATCCCATAGCGAGAAGGTAGTATAATTTGTCCATCCTGATGTCTTGTGCGTTTGCTGGTCCAGCCCGCGGTATTCTGTATTTACATCTGTATATACTGTGGGGTTAATGAATGCATGGTACATGGAAGTGTAAAAGTTCTCTTTCGTCTCTTTGTCTGCGCTGATCTTAATCTTGCTCAGCTCTTGTTCCCACATGCCCCGGCCATGCTTTAACACTTCTTCGAAGTTCCAACCGGGAGTCTCCACATGAAGGTTTTCAAGTGCATTAGCGCAGCTTACCGGCGAGATGGCGAACTTGATCTTCATCTGTTCGTTTTCCTTTGTTTTGAAGTTGAACCAGGCCTTTATTTGTGTGCCGGCTATCTCCGGGAAATTCCTGCTTTGGTCAAACTTGCGCCAGAAGCCTTTGTACACTTCTTTTTTCGAACCGTTCTGAAAGCCATATTCCGTAATAGGCTTAGACAATACCATTGCAAAATAGACTGTGCGCGTCTTCGCCCAGCCATTCGTTTGCCGGTAGCCGGTAATTAGTGTATCGTTCTCGACCCTTATATATGTCCATACATTTTTGTCGGGGTAGTTGTAGATACCGTAGACTGCGTCCAGTATGATGTGTGCACTATCGGATTTCGGAAATGTGTACTGGTGGAAACCTACGCGGGTAGTGGCCGTAAGCTCTGCTGTGATATGATACTTGTCCAGGTCCACCTTGTAGTAGTCCGCACCGGCAGTTTCATTCTTGTGCGAGAATTCAGACCGGTAGCCGCTTTCGGGATGCTCCGCGGTGCCGGGATTGAGCCGAAGCTTTCCCGTTGTTGGCATAATGAGAAAATCTCCAAGGTCTGAATGTCCGGTGCCGCTGAAATGGGTATGGGTAAAGCCTACAATCGTTTTATCGCCGTATTGATAGCCTGCACAGTATTTATAGACGTCTTTGTTGTAGTGACCATCTACTTCGTATGGGATCGTATCGGTCTCAGGGCTGAGCTGCACCATGCCGAAAGGTACCGTAGCACCCGGATAAGTGTGGCCCATGCGGTCTGTGCCCACTATTGGTTTTATGTATTGAGTAAGCTGCCGATCCTGTGCAAACGAGGATGCAGTAGTAAAAAGGAAAGCTATAAACAGTAAATTCCTCATCAGGTCTATTTTAAGCATTACAAACAGGCTCGTGCGTTACAGGAAAATTTACGGAATTCGCAATGAAACATTTGCTGTGTGCGTCATTGTGGAGTTCGTTTGCTTTGCCGGTCATTGCGGGGTCAGTTATCGTGACTACAGGATGAAGCACAACCTCGGTAAAGTGACCGGTCTTGCCGGGTTCAACTGAAAGCGTACCGGTCGCATTGTCTACATAGCCGGTTACAATGATACCTGCATCGGAGCATAAGTGCAGGTACCACAGCATGTGGCACGTACTCAGCGAGGCCACCAGCATGTCTTCAGGATTATGTTTGGTGTTGTCTCCGCGGAATGGGGTATCTGATGAGCCAATAATGTCCGGTTTGTTTTCCATGGAAATAATATGGCTGCGTTCGTATGCGGTGTAGCCGCTGGTACCGATCCCCGTGTTGCCCGTCCACTTTACGGTTACGGGATATTTGTGCGTGTGCATTGTTAGCCTGGTTTGGATTTCTGGAATTAGGAATTAGGTCGTTGGAATTTTCTTCAGTTATACTCTTCCTTCTTTAATATCGTTTACTACGGCAGGATCCAAGAGGGTAGATATGTCGCCAAGGCTGTCCAATTCACCTTCGGCTATCTTCCTCAGTATGCGGCGCATGATCTTGCCGCTGCGTGTTTTAGGCAGCCCAGTTACAAACTGTATTTTATCCGGCCGGGCGATTGGGCCGATGATGCGGGTTACGGTTTGCGTAATGTCGGCCTGTGTTACATGTTTTTGTTCGGGTGTGGCTTCCATGATCACAAAGGCGTAAATGCCCTGTCCCTTCAGGTCATGCGGATACCCTACGACCGCACTTTCAAGTACACCTGTGTGCATGTTGATGGCATTCTCCACTTCTGCAGTGCCTATGCGGTGGCCGCTCACATTCAGTACGTCATCCACGCGGCCGGTGATTCGGTAGAAGCCGTTCTCATCCCGGTAGCAGCCATCGCCTGTAAAATACATATCATGGTAAGTGGCGAAATAATTCAAGCGGCAGCGCTCATGGTCGCCATAGGTAGTGCGGATAATAGACGGCCAGGGAAAGCGGATGCAAAGGTTGCCGCTTACATCGTTACCGGTTATTTCATTTCCCTGTTCATCCACCAATACCGGTTGTATACCGGGTATGGGCAGCGTTGCATAGCTGGGCTTAGCCGGCGTTATCCCGGCCATATTCGATATCATGATGCCGCCGGTTTCGGTCTGCCACCAGGTGTCCACTATAGGGCATTTCTTTTTCCCTATGTGCTCATCGTACCAATGCCATGCTTCTTCATTTATCGGTTCGCCTACTGTGCCCAGTATTTTCAGGCTGCTGAGGTCTTTGCCTTCGAGTGGTGCAAGCCCGTAGGCCATCAGGCTGCGTATGGCTGTCGGCGCGGTGTAGAGTATGTTTACTTGGTGCTTGTCTACGATCTCCCAGATACGGCCGGCGTCTGGCCAGGTTGGCAGTCCTTCATACATCAGTGATGTGCCTCCTGCGCATAGTACGCTATATACAATGTAGGTGTGACCGGTGATCCATCCTATATCCGCAGTGCAGAAATGAACATCTCCCGGCTGGTATTGAAAAACATTTACGAAAGTGTATGTGGTATAGACCATGTAGCCACCGGATGAATGCACTACACCTTTGGGCTTGCCTGTAGAGCCAGAGGTATACAATATGAACAGCGGATCCTCGGCGTCCATTTCTTCGGCCACCACTTCGGGGTTTCCCTGTGCTTCTACCTTCTTTATCTCTTCAGCCCACCACACGTCCCGGTGCCGTATCATGCTCACGGGTGTTTGTGTGCGTTCGTATACGATCACTCTCTTCACAAAAGGGCAGGTGACCAATGCATCGTCTATGGTGTTCTTCAGCGGAATGTCTTTGCCGCCTCGGTAGGCGCCATCCCCTGTACTGATATATTCAGCTTTTGAATCCTGCAATCTATCAGAAATACTTTGAGCGCTGATCCCTCCAAATATCACAGAATGAATAG
>CAINOM010000754.1 GCA_903851455.1 uncultured Bacteroidota bacterium
GCTCATTCGACCTCACCCTCTCCTTCGGAGAGGGCCGGGGGAGAGGTCACTCCCGCATCATATCCCCTATCACCGCCGCTATATCCTCCGCATTCGGCTTAGAGAAGTAATCCCCATCTGTAGCATATGCCGGCCTGTGCGCCTGGGCAGTGATCGTCCTCGGCGCCACATCCAGCCACCTGAAACCGCCCTGCTTCTCCATCACCTGCTGGAACATATAGGCACTCGCACCACCTGGCACGTCCTCATCTATAAATACGATCCTGTTCGTCTTCTTCAGCGACTCCACGATCATATGATTTATGTCAAAGGGCAGCAGCGTGCGCACGTCTATCACCTCGCAACTGATCCCTTCCGGTGCCAGGTAAGTATTTATCGCATCATCTATTACCCTAAGAGTAGATCCATAAGATACGATGGTCACATCCGTTCCCTCGCGCACCACCTCGGGTATACCAAAGGGCACGTTGAATGTAGCCAGGTTATCAGGCATCTTTTCTTTCAGGCGGTAGCCGTTCAGGCACTCTATCACCAGTCCCGGCTCGTCGCTTTTCAGCAGGGTGTTATACATACCTGCAGCCTGCGTCATATTGCGCGGCACACAGAGGTATATACCCCTGATGGCGTTCAGTATCATACCCATGGGCGAGCCGCTGTGCCACACACCTTCCAGCCTGTGACCACGGGTACGCAGTATTATAGGACACTTCTGCCCGCCACGGGTGCGATACTGCAGCGTGGCCACATCATCGCTTAGCGGCTGTAGTGCATACAGCAGATAGTCCAGGTACTGTATCTCTGTTATCGGGCGAAGGCCGCGCATGGCAAGACCTATACCCTGCCCTATTATCGTTGCCTCCCTGATGCCGGTATCTGTTATCCGCAGCGATCCGTACTTCTCCTGCAGGCCGGCAAACCCCTGGTTCACATCGCCTATCTTGCCCAGGTCCTCGCCAAAGGCCACTACTGCGGGGTTCGTGGCAAAGGTGTGGTCAAAGAACTTATTCAGTATCTCATAGCCATTCAGTGTCTGCGAGTCAGCGCTGTATTGTGCCGGTATCTCTGCCACTTTCATGGCATTGTGCCGGCTCTCTGAGTGCAGGTGCGACGAGAATTTCTCGCGATTATCTTCAGCTATGTATTTATAGAAATTACTGAGCGCTCTTTTGGCCTCACCACCATGCGGGGTCAGGCGCAGCACCTTGCTTACCGACTGCATCACATCCTTGCGTATGGGCTCTTTCAGGCCGTTCAGCTCCTGCACTATGGCGGCAATAGCTGTACCGTTGTTGCCTGCTTCATATACTGCCTGGTTGCATAGCTGCGTAGCCTGTGTTATCTGCTCCTTTATTGGCGCCAGGAAATTCTCCCATGCACGCTGCTTGGCGCTGCGCGCTTCCTGCCGCGACTCTTCCTCTATCGCCGCTATCTCTTCTTCAGTAGCTATTTTATTGTCCAGCACAAACTCGCGCATCTTGGCCACACAGTCCCACTCCTTCTCCCACTCCAGGCGTTCCTTGCTCTTGTAGCGCTCGTGCGATCCCGATGTAGAGTGCCCTTGTGGCTGCGTCACTTCCTGCACATGGAATATGGCAGGTATCTGCGTCTCGCGTACCCGGTTTATGCCGTTCTGTATCGTATCTACCAGGCTGGCATAGTCCCAGCCCTTTACCGTGTATATGTTTATGCCCCCCTTCTTATCATCCCACTGCATACCTGCCAGTGCGTCCGATATAGAGTTCTTAGTGGTCTGGTACTTACGTGGCACCGATATGCCATAGCCATCGTCCCACACAAATATGGCCAGCGGTACCTGCAGCACACCTGCTGCATTCACACTCTCCCAAAACAACCCTTCCGATGTGGATGCATCGCCTATGGTGCAGAAGATTACTTCATTTCCTTTATCCGTGAATTTCTCGAAACCTGTATGCAGTGTCTCTATGTTGCGGTACAACTTCGACGCATAGGCCAGACCCAGCGCCCGCACCATCTGCCCTGCCGTGGGCGATATATCGCTGCTGCTCTGCGGTGCAGTTGTGAGGTCCTTCCAGTCGCCATTATCATCCAGCCAGCGGGTGCTGTAGTGGCCGTTCATCATGCGCCCCGCCGACGACGGCTCATTCTCAATGCTCATATCTGCATAGAGCTGTGCGAAAAACTTCTGTATATCGCTCATGCCCGTGGCAAACATCAGCGTCTGGTCGCGGTAGTAGCCGCTGCGTATATCGCCCGGCTTGAAACACTTTGCCGCAGCCAGTTGCGCCAGCTCCTTACCATCCCCGAAAATGCCAAACTTAGCCTTCCCCGTCAGCACCTCGCGGCGGCCTATAAGGCTCGCTTCACGGCTCGCCACCACTATACGGTAGTCATCCAGCACCCCCTGTTTAAACTCCTCAAATGATAACCTCGCAGACTTAGATATATTGGCAGTTAATGGCATATTACAATTGTCGTTTACTATGTAATATACAAAGATAGTTTTAAGATGGGAAATTGGGAAAAGTCTTAGGTACTTAGCACTATTGCTACTATCGGCATCGTTGCCACGCTCGCTTGTACGTTCTATTCATTAGTGAACTCCTCTCATCGAAACAAGAAAAAAATGGGCGAATCCGAAATAGTTCAGAACGGCCCACAACATCGTTAGCATTTATTATTTTTCAACAGTTTTTCCTGATGTTTCCTGCTTTGAGATCGAAGCCTCCACTTGTCCCAAACGCTCCAAGAACTCCGTTTCTTTTGCTTGCATTTTGGCGATTTCTTTCTTTAACTCTTCATTTTCCTTCTGCAATTGCGCAGTTCTCTTTTCTAAAGCCTGAATAGCAATAAAACTAACACCTTCAAAATCTGCTTGTGCAATTGTGGTATCATTTCCAATTGTACCATATTTGTCTTGGCCAAAAGCTGCATAA
>CAINOM010000755.1 GCA_903851455.1 uncultured Bacteroidota bacterium
GCTTCGTGCAGCCTTTTGTTTTCCACATACATGTGAA
This sequence comes from uncultured Bacteroidota bacterium, assembly GCA_903851455.1. GTDB lineage: Bacteria > Bacteroidota > Bacteroidia > Chitinophagales > Chitinophagaceae > Nemorincola. The sequence goes on from CAINOM010000755.1 coordinate 38, forward strand.
TATCCAGTCCAACAATAGAAAGAGGCTGCCCCTTTTGAGACAGCCTCTTCTTTTTAAAACATACTATGGGGGAGGAAATTCAAGTATCAGTAACTAAAAAAAGCCGAAAAAAGAATCCGGCGTCATGACACTTCCTGAAAGGGAAACACTCCAGGACGCTGATCAACAAATCTAGCTATTGCAATGCGCTACGATCTTCTCAAAGGCGTCCTCACCCTTGATCAGGTATTCTTCAGCTCCTTTTGTTATGGTCTGTAATGCAGTACCGTAGGCCTCCTGGCTGGAGAGCATGATTACCCGTATGGCACGGTCTTCCTTTTTTATGGCCTCCAGTATCTGCATCCCATTTGCAGCATCTTTATACACCGAATTCAGGTTATAATCAAGAATGATGATATCCGGTTCCTCATATAAATGTTCCAGGCAAGCTTCTCCCGTACTGAAAAGCTGTACCGTGTGGTGGGTTTTCCTGGTGAGGTAATCTTCTAAAGCAACGGACATCATTTCATCGTCGTCAACTACAAATATCTTTTTGACCATTTTCTTATTCATACAAAACTTATTTTACTATGGATATTTAATAACGAATTTAGGATTTATTTGCGGGCTTCCCTAAAAAATACATACTCAGCATTCCTTTGTTCTTTGCCGGTATCTCTCCGCGATAATCGCATATAAAATGATCTTTCAGCAGTTGATAGGTTGCACCTGAAACATTTATTTTTCCAGGCTCACTATGCTGCTCCATACGTGCCGCGATATTTACCGTGTCTCCCCAAATGTCATAGGCGAATTTCTTAACCCCCACTATACCGGCTACTACCGCGCCACTGTTCACCCCCACCCGTATCCCGAACCCTTTGTGATCCTCGCCACGCATCTTCATAAATTCAATGATCTCCATTGCGGCTTGAGCCGCTTTGAGCGCATGTTGTTCATCGGGGACCGGTAATCCGCACACGGCCAGGTATGCGTCTCCGACTGTCTTTATTTTTTCTAACCCATTCCGCTCAATAATACCATCAAAGGCAGAGAAGCAGGCATGAAGCTCTTTCACAAGCTCCAACGGCGGTAGCTGCTCAGCGATGGAGGTGAAATTGACAAAATCCGTAAAAAGGACGGTTACGTTGTCATATAGTTTCGCCTCAGACCCTCCTGTTTGTTTAAGTTCATCCGCAACACCGGGAGGCAGGATGTTTTGCAGCAACGCATCCGTCTTTCCTTTCTCCGCCGTAAAATGACTGATAATATTCCGCTGCTGGGGCAATGACGCATTTTGCTCCCTCTTTTCCGTCAGGCGCCTTACTGCTTCTTTCAAGGGATCTGCTTCAACAGGCTTGGTGAGATAATCCAGTGCGTTTATCTTAATAGCCTTTATGGCATAATGATCGTAAGAGGTCGTAAATACTATTTCGAAATTGATGACCGGCAATTGCCGGATCATTTCAAAACCGTTCATGCCTGGCATTTCAACATCGAGAAATACCAGAGCGGGCGCTAACTCCAGGATGTTCCGAAGACCTTCCTCCGCACTGTCGCAGGCAGCCACCACCTTTATCTGGCGCGCGTGAATACCTATAAGCTCCTGTAACTGAAAACTACAGAACGGATCATCGTCAATGATTATCGCGGTTATTATGTCTGGCTTTTCCATCCCGTAAATTGTTTTTTGGTCAAGCTTTCTTACAGAAACCTCGTTAATTCTATTAGGTCATTTTAATTTCCCGGCAGCGGAAAGCACATCCGGCGAATACCGCAGGCCCGGCGTAAAAATGAAGAGCATTAGCAAGGCCGGTGCTTTTTCATGCATCAACATTTGTCTTCCAGTTCTGCTATCGACCGGTTGGTGCTTTCAAGAATTTGCCGGGCGTTTTCAAATACGATGTCATTATGCGCCTGGCATTGCTGGTCAATTTCTGTAGCCAGCTCACCCGTTGCTCTCATACCCATCATCATCCACTTTGGTTTAAATGCGTGCACAAGCGCTGCGATCTCGCTCATATCTTGCGCTGCTACCGCGGCGTTGAGCTGCTCAGCGAATGCCGGTATCGCTTTCAGGTACAGGTTGATATATCGCTTCATTCTCGTTTCGTCGTCTTCGCAAAACTCCCGCAAGTACGTAAGGTCAGTGATCATATTTGTTGATTTTGATGAAGAATCAATAGATACCGGAGCTGGTGATTCCCGGGCTGTTAACTTCCTGCCGGTAACCTCAGCTATAGTATGTATCAGTTGCCATGCCTTGAAGGGCTTGGGCACATAAGAGTTCATTCCCGACTCGGAACACATATCCAGGTCGGCACGAAGAATACTTGCTGTCAGGGCGATAATGGGTACACTATTTTTGGGTGCGGGCATTTTCCCCCTAATATATTTTGTCGCCTCGATACCATCCATTACAGGCATCTGCACATCCATAAGTATTACATCATAGTCGCCTTGTTTAAGCATCTGCACGGCCTCCTGCCCATTCGTCACAAGATCAACATGCAGTTTCGCCTTAAGACGCAGCGTTTCATTAACTACCAGCCTGTTATATTCGTTGTCATCAGCCACCAGCACACGCAGACCGTTAAGTATGCTGCCATCTATCTTTTGCTCCTGCTCTATCCGTTGTTGCAATTTTTCCACCGAGCCCTCCTTATAAGCGATCTCAAAGCTGAACGTGGTACCACTACCCTCCTTACTCTCCACCGAAATACTGCCGCCCTGTAGTTCCACCAGTTGTTTCGAAATCGAAAGCCCGAGGCACGTACCGCCGAACTTGCGGGTATCGGAGCTGTTAACCTGTGTGAAACTCTCGAATAATGTTTTCAGCTTATCGGCTGGTATGCCCATGCCTGTATCCGTTACGGAAAAGCGAAGTGTGGTCTTGCCATCTCTTGAATCCACGCTCTTTACATTTATCTGCACACCTCCCCGTTCTGTAAATTTAATAGCATTGCCACCGAGGTTTATCAAAACCTGGTTTAGCCGGTACGGATCGCCCATGATAACATCAGTAACGCCACTGTCTATATGGGCAA
>CAINOM010000756.1 GCA_903851455.1 uncultured Bacteroidota bacterium
GAGGTTATCAAAGCGGCGATAGAAATTCGCGATTATATGATAGCCCGTAAAAAACTGCTTGGCGATAAGACCTTTGATATCCGGATAGGAATCAATTCGGGAACGGTAGTTGCCGGTATAGTAGGCGTTAAAAAGTTCGCCTATGACATATGGGGCGATGCAGTCAACGTCGCCGCCCGGATGGAACAGTATGGCGAACCGGGTAAAATAAATATTTCACAAAGCACTTACGATCTTGTAAAGGATGAATTTACCTGCACCGACCGCGGGGAGCTGGATGCCAAGCACAAGGGTAAAATGCGTATGTATTTTGCCGAGGCTTAATGTTCATTTCTTCTTCTTAGAAGCCCTGGCCTTTGGGTTATAGTCAAGCGCCAGCTTTACCCAGTAACTAAGCTCCTTCCTGGTTTTTATAGCGTCCTCGTACACGTAAACAAAGCTTTTCATCGACTTCCCTTTCATGATCACTTCTTCGCAGCCATTTTTCTCAATGAGCTCATCGTGCAGCTCCGGGTCTATGCGGCACATGAGCCGCTCCATGCCGCTTACAGAGATGCACATCTTACCGTTTACCATAAAGGTAACTCCGCTGAACATCTCCTTCTCTTCTACATTGGGCACATCGGCAAGCATGTCCCTCAGCCTGCCGGCCAGTTGTTCGTTATATGGCATAGTTGAAATCCTTATTTCTTCGGCTTTAGTGTGCCGGTGTATTCATAACTCCTGTCAAAATATTTTTTTAGTTCCTTTGTCTTCTTCAGCAGGTCGTCCGGCACATTCACCCAATCTTTCTTCAGCGCGCCATACGATATTACAGGCCCGGTTTTATATTTAGCCACAAATGCATCCTGATCCTCCTTTGACAGCCGAAGCACTACCGATCCATCGGTGTTGATATACGAGAACATATGGCCATTTAAAGAAGTGTAAGGCACGGTGTCTCCTTTGCGCTCTATAGCCGCATTAGTAGCCACCAATTTGTCATACAGCGCCAGTTTCTCAGCAGGTATTGTATTCGTCTTTTTTACTGCCATAAAATGAGTATTTACATAGCTAATTTACTTGTTTGCCTGCATTTTATGATAAAAGAATGCAAAATCCGGGTCAGATATCAACCGGCGGCATGGAATTGATTGAATACCAATTGATCAAACAACTGAATCATGAAAAAGATCGTATCGCTGGCTTTCCTTGGGTTAATTTCCATGGCGGCCTGTCAAAAAATAAAAAGCATTGCCAACATAAATTTCACGATTCCTTTCTCACAGTCGGTAACCGTACCAGATGTTGCGGGCTATCCTTCCGGCGCCGTATTACCGAATGGTGGTCTTACACTGCCATTCCCGCCGATGACTGTTGCAACCAACTCGCAGCAGCTTTTCAAGCAATACCATGCAAGCAGCAAGAACCTTGTGGCTGCTAGCCTGGACAATATGGACCTGCAGATCACGGCGCCACCCAACCAAACCTTCGATTTTGTCGATTCTATACAGCTATTTATTTCCAGTGAAACTGTTCCGGAAATACTCGTGGCGTATCTGTATAATGTGCCTAAGGGACAAACTAAAATAAACTTGCTGATAACGCCCGGACAAAACCTAAAAAGCTATGTGGTGCAGGATAGTGTTACGTTGAGATTGAATGCACATATTAACGCGCTGCCACAAGGTGGAACAACACTGCAAGCGGAAGGTGCCTTCCATGTAACCGCAAATCCGCTATAAACGTATTAGCTATAGCGCGGTCAGAACCATATATACATAGAGCGTACCTACACCCTGGACCGACCTGTACCACCACAGAAAAGACGCGATTTACCCCATTATCCCAGCCGGCTACACAATGTGGCCGCAATTTTGCGTGTTGTATAGTATCGTATCATCTAAACAGTAGTCTATGAGTTCACTTCTATAGCAATTACGGCAGGATATTCTTGCTCTCTCCCCCTATTTACATAAGCTTTTTGCAAACAATCAAATTTTTATTGAGATGAAAAAAATAACCGAATTCGGTTGCGGCCTCTATGCAGGTGGCAAGCCGGCAATAATAGCCCTGCTTCTCCTGGTATGTATAGCTGATTTTACGAATGCTACCGCGCAGACCAGGTTCACCACTTTGGAAAACGGTCACAGTTCCGGAAAAACAGTGCGCGTAGCTGAGAAAAAGAATAGTCACGTGACGTTGTATCCTGAGCTGGTATCTGACTATCTCCTTGTACTGCTGCCCGTGGCTGCTGCGACCAATGTAACAGTGACTATGCGCGATATGGAGGGCAACACCGTAGCTACCGACTCCGTCGCAGCGGGCGCAACCAACACAGTTATTGATGTGAGGAAAGTGCCGTCAGGCACTTATTCGATCACCATAGAAGATGCAATAGAGAAGCAAGTTTTAAGATTGGCAAAATATTGATAGGTTCATTAGTCAGTCAAAGAGTTGCTTAGATAACCAGTTTACCGTAGAGCGGCAGACCGCGGAAAGCGACCATCCAAGAATTAGGCTGCACAATGGGTTACGTTTAGTTTATCATTTTATGGCTGAGTTAGCCATTGCTGGCCAGCGTATGATACTGCCGTCTTTGGATAGCAAAGTACCTGCACTATAGTTTCCTCATCCTGTTTTTTTTTGTTGTAATAGTGGCAAAAAAAGGGCGTTCTAATTGTTGAGTTTTTAAGAGCTGAGCAAGTGTCCGGGCTATTTCTTGAAATTCAAAAAATGAATAACGCAGGAACAAAACGCTTAGCCCTTCCACGTCGTGCGAAAACACCCATTCTCCAAAATCCTTATCTTCAGTTAACAACAGGTAGTTATGCTGCAAGGCAAGTTGAATCACTCGTTCATCTTTAATGCCCTTATTAAGCTCTCTGACAGAAATAACCTCCAAACCGGCTTCACGAAGCGTTTTGATAATAAAGCCATCAGTTAGAGCTTAAGGAAATCAGAAAGGCAGAGCCTCAGAGAGAATGCAAGACATTA
>CAINOM010000757.1 GCA_903851455.1 uncultured Bacteroidota bacterium
CCTGAAATCCCTCTTCTCGAAAGTGATGTCTCTGAATAATGTTTCCATCTAGTTTGTATCGGTTTTAATAGGTACACCACTCACTGCTATTGCTTTCCAGCCACCGCTGCATTCTTTCCACACTCTTATGTACTTGAATTGGGAACTGATCTCCTGGTCATAATATTTTCCCCGCAGCTGCAGGTTCATCGAAACCACTGCAGTACTATCGATAATATTGATCACCTGGTCGGTTGCAACGATCGTAGTAAAAGCCGAATTCCCGGAACGGTAATTATCCAGTACGTTCTGCTTGGTCACCATTTGCCCGTTCGGATATACAAAAATAGCATCGTCATGAAGCAGCTCATCTACCACATTGACATCCTTATTCGAAAACGCTTCCAGCAGTCTTTTCTCAAGTTCGATTATATGGGATCGTTTATCCATAACCAGCAATTTGTTGTTCTATGTAATTTATACGCCTGAAAACAGCAAAAGCACCAACCTCTGATGCTTTTGTTATTTGACCAACTTTGATAGGCAATGTAGGATCAATGACTTTTGCAACCCTGTCTTATGCCTGGTTCTCCTTTTGGGGACAGGGGTTAGGAGTTTGACTCCGCAAAGTACTTATGAAAATAAGGTATCGTTTCAATGCCCTTGTAAAAATTCACGACATCATACTTCTCATTCGGCGAGTGTATGTTGTCATTGTCCAGCCCGAAGCCAAGTAGCACTGTCTTCAGCCCCAGTGTCTTTTCAAACAGCGCTACGATCGGAATGCTGCCTCCGCCACGTGTTGGTATTGGGTCCTTGCCGAAGGTTGTTTTAATAGCTTTTGCTGCCGCTTTATAAGCAGGGGAGTCTGTAGGTGTCACCACAGGCTCACCACCATGGCCGCGTTTCACATTTACCGTTACGCAGCCGGGAGCTATGCTCTCAAAATGTTTCTGGAACAGCGCGCCTATCTCAGCCGGAGTTTGATTGGGCACCAGCCTCATGGTTATCTTGGCGTTAGCCTTAGATGGCAGTACCGTTTTTGAGCCTTCGCCCTGGTAGCCGCCCCATATGCCATTGAGGTCGAGGGTAGGGCGAACCCCAGTGCGCTCCAGTGTAGTATATCCCTTTTCACCCCACACTTCCTTTATACCAAGGTCTTTTTTGTACTCTTCAAGATCGAACGGTGCCATGTTCAATTCTTTACGCTCCTGTTCGGTAAGGTCAACCACCTTGTCGTAAAATCCTGGAATAGTGATATGCCCGTTCTCATCATGCAGCGACGCCACCAGCTTACAAAGCATATTAAGTGGATTCGCAACAGCGCCACCGTAAACACCGCTGTGCAGATCCCGGTTAGGGCCGGTCACTTCTATTTCTACTGCCGATAATCCACGCAGTCCACTCTCTATTGATGGATGCTCCATGCTGATCATCGAGGTATCAGATACCAACACCACATTGGCTTTCAGCTTCTCTATGTTATCTTCAAGAAATTTGCCCAGGTTGCCGGAGCCTACTTCTTCCTCGCCTTCTATCATCACTTTTATATTGCAGGGCAGGGTATTGGTCTTCGCCATTATTTCCAGCGCCTTTATGTGCATAAACATCTGGCCCTTATCATCGCATGCTCCGCGTGCGTATATCTTACCATCTTTTATCACCGGTTCAAAAGGTCCGCTGGTCCACAGGTTCAGTGGGTCTGGTGGCTGCACATCGTAGTGCCCGTATACAAGCACCGTAGGCAGTTTGGGATCAATGATCTTTTCGCCATAAACTATCGGGTTACCTGCGGTGGGGCATACTTCTGCGGTATCGCAGCCAGCCTTCAGCATATGCTCTTTTACGGCATCTGCGCAGCGTGCCACGTCGGCTTTATATTTACTGTCTGCACTTACTGATGGTATGCGCAGCAGGTCGAGTAATTCGCTGAGGAAACGGTCTTTATTTTGCTCCTGGTAGTCTTTCCAAACTTGCATGTGTATTTGATTTTAGAGACCAAATGTAATACAGTTCTAACAATGTTTTACAGCCCGTTTTCCGAATTCTTCATGATCCTTTGACACTCCATGGCGCGCTATTTTTGGACTGATACGCGGAACAAAAACAAAGTGTCATGAAAACGTTCTTATTAACAGCTTTGATCGGTTTAACAACCCTCAACAGCTATGCTCAAAATAAATGCAACTACCCATGCAAGGGCAAGGTCGTCCATCATAAGGTATCCGCGGTACATCACAGTGTGTCACCGGAACCAGCCAAAGAGAGTAACCTGCCACCCTATGTATTAGTGCTGCCGCACTACCCAGTACTTATGTGCCCGTACCTCCTGCAACTGAAGCTTGCTATAGCTACACGCAACACAATATCGTCGTCAAAGAGTGTCCCGGCACTTTTTACGATAATAGCGGCAACATAGAATACAACGGACAGGGAACTTACTTCGGGTACTATCCCGGTGAAGAAAAAAACGCAGACAAAGGCGAAGCTACAAGCCCTGACCTCGCACCGCAACATACCGTGCTGAATAATTATAATGGTACAGCACCTGCCGACGGAAATTCCTGCAATGGTTGCTCGCCGCAGTAGGTCTGAAAAAGAAAATTGTTCATGATCAGAAGGGAGACTGTCTCTGCATAAAGCGAGGCAGTTTCCTTTCGTATTTACAAAGGACTATTTCATGATCATCACTTTCTTTACTTCTTTATGTTCACCGGCTCCTATCTTGCACACATACATGCCGGGAAGCATATTCGCAACGGAGATCACGGTTTGTGTTCCATTCAACGGGTACGCAGCTATAAGCCGTCCCGTTATGTCATAGAAGGTCACATTTGCGCCATCGGGAAAGCTGCTTGTAGTGCTGATGGTGATCTCAGAAGTGGCAGGATTAGGGAACAACGTAATGCCGTTGCCCGCAACGGATTGTGACGGCTGAATAGCGGTCGTCGCAAGGATGCAGTCTGTGCTGTTGTACTTATATTTGGCAAGGAATGCATATTC
>CAINOM010000758.1 GCA_903851455.1 uncultured Bacteroidota bacterium
AAACCATTTCTCCGCCTTCGAAAGAAAATAAAAGGATGAAAAGGATATGGTCATACACAGTCGGTCTTATTGCAGCATTGCTGCTGATTTCGCTTGTATCGTCGGCGCAGACGTGCTATCTGTTCATCGGCTCCTACAACTTCAGCAACGATAAAGAAGGCATTTACGTCTACAGATTTGATACAGCTACCGGAGCGCTGAACAAGACATACAGCACACACGATATAGCTAACCCATCTTACCTGACGCTCTCGCCAGATGGCAGGTATTTGTACGCCTGCACCGAGTCGCTTACCAAAAATGCAGGCAGCGTAACCGGCTTTAAGTTCGATGCAGAACATGGCACGCTTTCCTTCATCAATAAACAGGCAAGCGGCGGCGAAAACCCTGTCTACGACGTAGTGGACAGAAGCGGCAAATGGCTGATCAATGCGAACTATACCGAAGCCAGCGTATGCGTGCACCCACTGGAAAGCAATGGCGGCATAGCGCCCGCAAGCCAGCTACTTCAGTTTTCTGATAATAGCATCAACAAAGACCGGCAGGACCGCGCGCACATTCACTCCGCGGTATTTTCTCCCGCCGGGGATTACATCTTCTTCCCAGATCTCGGGGCTGATAAAATAAGAAGCTATTCGTTCGATGCCAACAAGACAAAACCTCTGTCTGAATACGCCATCACTAAAGCCGCTCCCGGCAGTGGACCGCGACACTTTACATTTCATCCAAACGGCAGATTTGCATACTGCATTGAGGAGATGGTGGGTTGTGTCACAGCGTACAGTTATAATAACGGCAGGCTGGATAGTATCCAGAGAATAGCCGCGCACAGCAAGCGCCACAAAAAAAACTTCAACAGCGCAGACATCCATATCTCGCCTGATGGGCGCTTTCTCTATGCGTCTAACCGGTCGAAAGAAAATAACATCGCTATTTTTTCTATCGACCAGCAGGCTGGGCTATTGAAATTAGTGGGCTATCAATCGGCTCTCGGAGATCATCCCCGTAACTTCACCATCGATCCTAGCGGCAAATTTCTTATAGTAGCCAACCAGTTCAGCGAAAATATAGTGGTGTTTAAAAGAGATCCGGATACCGGCTTATTGATTAATACCGGGGTGGAAATGGACATACCGGGAGCTTCCTGTTTACAAATGAAAACCTACCAACCATCCAGATGAAAAATATTATTGCAGCCCTATTGTTGTTGACTATTAGCCTCGTGTCTGTCCACGGCCAAACCCTGAAAACCTTTGCGGACAGCACAAGGCTCGAGTACAAAATTCCCGAATTGGGCTATGCGATCGTCTCCGCAGATAGCGTATACGAGCTCGATGTAGCAGGTACCCGGAAATGGAAATCTAACCTCCCTGCTGAAAAAACAGACCTCTTCCGGATCGGCTCCAATACGAAAGCAATTACGGGACTTGTAGCAGCATTGCTGGTAAAGCAGGGCAAGATAAAATGGGACACCCGCTTCTTCGATCTCTATCCCGAACTAAAGGCTGGCAGCAGGGAGGAATATTATGACCTGACCCTTCTGAATCTGCTGACATTCCGAGGACGGCTCTTTGCATATACCTACACTAACAGCGTACCCGTAAAAGGCCAGTTCACGGGCAATGAAGACGAACAACTTTACCAATTCGCAAAATGGTTCTTCAGGCAGGCGCCAATGGACACGAGAGACTCCATTCATTTTTCAAACCTCGGCTACATTGCGGCTGCACTGATGCTGGAGAAAGCAACAGGCAAATCATACAAGCACCTGGTAACCGACCTTGGCGACAAGCTCGGTATCAAGTTTCGTTTCGGTCAGCCCAATAACATAGACGCCCAACAACCCTGGGGCCACAATGCAAAACTCACACCCGAACCGCCAGGAGAAAATTATAAGCTCAACTGGCTATTGCCCGCCGGCAATATATGTCTCTGCCTGCCCGATTACGTAAAATTCATCCAGCTACAGCTTCGCGGACTGGCCGGCAGATCAGACCTGCTGACGAAGGAAGAATTTCAGTTCCTTCATTTTGGCCTCACAAGATTTTCGGTCGGCTGGTTTTGGGACAAAGATGAGCAGGGACATATGTTTTCATATAATACCGGCAATCCCGGATCATTCCTCACCAGCGTCTATGTACACCCGGATCTTAACCGCGCCTTCATATTATTTTCAAATGCACAAACCGATGGAGCCAGTGACGCATTCGACGAGCTATACAAGGAAATGAAAATAAGATACGGCAGATAGATCCTTTAATTACGATGGCTGGAATTTGGAATTTATCGTTTGGAATTAAGATTTATATCTTTGCGCCATGGAACTTACCGCTTTAACCGCCATTAGCCCTATAGACGGGCGTTACCGCTCGCAACTTGCTTCACTGGCCCCTTATTTTTCAGAATACGGCCTCATCCGCTACCGGGTAAAGGTAGAAGTGGAATACTTCCTCTTCCTTGCTGAAAAGAAAGTGATCAAGCTCCCCGCAGGTGTGAAACCTGCAAAGCTCCGCGCCATCTATGAAAATTTCACAGAGGTAGATGCAATGGAGATCAAGACCACCGAGCGCACTACTAACCATGACGTAAAAGCAGTAGAATACTTCCTGAAAGACAAACTAAAGGCCCTGGGCGCCGGCGACAGTGTGGAGTGGGTGCACTTCGGGCTCACCTCGCAGGACATAAACAATACGTCGGTCCCCATGCTTTGGAAGGATGCTCTCGAAGAGCAATACCTGCCGCTGCTGCTGAACACCCACCTGGCACTCTACCACTTGGCACAGGAATGGAAGGACGTACCCATGCTGGCACGCACACATGGCCAGCCCGCATCGCCTACTATGCTGGGCAAGGAGATCATGGTGTTCGTAGAACGTATAGAAGGCCAGATAGACCAACTGCTGAACATACCATTTGCGGCTAAGTTTGGCGGCGCTACCGGCAACTTTAATGCCCACCATGTAGCGTTCCCGCACATCAACTGGGTGCAGTTCGGCAATGATTTTGTGGAGAAGAAACTGGGACTGGAGCGCATGCAGTATACCACCCAGATAGAGCACTACGACAATATCGCCGCTCAGTTCGATACGCTTAAACGGATCAATACCATACTCATTGACCTCTGTCGCGATGTGTGGCAGTATATATCCATGGAGTATTTCAGGCAGAAGGTAAAAGCCGGCGAAGTAGGCAGCAGCGCTATGCCGCACAAGGTGAACCCTATAGACTTCGAAAATGCCGAAGGCAACCTTGGCATAGCAAATGCACTGTACGAGCATCTTAGTGCCAAGCTACCCTTTAGTCGCCTGCAGCGTGACCTCACCGACAGCACGGTGCTGCGCAACATCGGTGTCCCGCTCAGTCATAGCTACCTTGCTCTGCGTTCACTCGAGAAAGGCATAGGCAAACTGGTGCTGAACAAAGAAAAAATGCACGAAGACCTGGACCGCAACTGGCCGGTAGTGGCCGAAGCCATACAGACCGTACTGAGAAGAGAGAACTATCCGCAGCCATACGAGGCACTGAAAGCCCTCACCCGTGGTAAAACCAGCATCACAAAGCAGGACATCCACGAATTCATCGACACCCTGAAGGTAACTGCAAAAGTGAAGAAGGAACTAAAAGCAATAACGCCACACAACTATACAGGTGTTGCGTTTGATTACTAACCCACTCTACGTTGGGCTTGATGTTAAATTTCGCAAATAGCTGATGGACTTATTCGTTGTGTATACCCGCACTTGCGGGAGGCCCCAAGCATCTGGATAGAGGGAGACGCTCTGAAAAAAGATGCCGTACGTTAGTCACGCTACTTCACCCTCTCCTTCGGAGAGGGCTGGGGAGAGGTCTCTCTTACTCCTCTTGTTACACTTCAGCGCTGAATTTCTTCTCCAGCTCTATAAGGCGGGCAAGCTTTGCCAGTGCTGTAGCATGGTCCTTCACATAGGTATTAGATGTATCCCAAACATATCCCGCAAGCACAGAGCATATCTTGTTCTTTATGGCCTGGTCCTGTTTGTCGGCAAAGAATATGGTGTCCAGCGTACCCTCATACCACGCCATAACATAGGAGCGGAAGGTGTTGATGCCCTGCATCATTTGCTCGGTATATTCCTTTTGCCAGTCTACCGGCTCCCCCTTCAATTTGCGGATCACCAGGTGGGCCGCAAGCTGGCTGGAAACCGTAGCCAGGGTTACGCCCGAAGAAAATACCGGATCGAGGAACTCGGTTACATTGCCCGTAAGCACAAAACCTTCATCATAAAAGCGATCTGTAGTTGCCGACCATGACTCCAGCACGCGTGGCGGGAATATCATTTCTGCATCCTTAAAACGCTCTGCCAGGTATGGCTCAGAGGCGATCAGTGCACGCAGCTGCTGCTCATTGTCACCTTCATACTGCTTGAAAAACTCAGGATCGCCAACAAAACCAAGGGAAGTAATGCCGCTTGAAAACGGTATCACCCAGATCCACACCGCTGGTTTATGAACGATTATAGTTATCCTGTTCGGCTCATCGGCGAGTGAGCGGTTCACATCTACCATATGTGAGAACAAGGCCTTGCGCGATGGGAGGTTCGAAGGTTTTTCAAGATTGAACAACTTTGGAATGACCCGGCCATAACCGCTGCCATCAATAATAAACCTCGCTTCTATCTCACTTTTATTTCCATTAATATCTTCTACGGTAGTTACCGAATCTGATCCATTAAAAACAATGCCGGTCACC
>CAINOM010000759.1 GCA_903851455.1 uncultured Bacteroidota bacterium
AAGAAGGCTATCTCGTAAAGCTAAAACGCGATAATAATACCTGGAAAGTATCTTATCTCAAAGGTTTCGATACCTCCTGCTGCTGGTAGCGCCGCCCAATGACGGGTTTTATTGTAAAGCCATTTGTGGCACGTAACCTGCCCGAAAAGCGCTTACAATGGAACGAGGAGTCAACACTTTTACTCTATCAACTTTTGGAAAAGAAATGGGCGTAGCATAACCACCGGGATGCCATAGATACAATTGGCTATTTGCAAGCAGGTAAGGTTTGTCATTAAGCGTAATAAAAGTGCCGTCCGGCAGTGTGCGCAAATGTTCCTGATAAATCACCTTTGATCTGTCGGCTGCAATCCTTTCTGCGTGAAGGATCTTATCTATCTCAGCGACAGGTGTTTTCATTGTGAACTTGTATTCCGGATTACCATCCAGCCAGAATTTCTTAAACCGCTGATGATCTTTATAGCGGCATTGGAAACAAGGCCGGTGGCCTGCCGAAAATGCGGTGGCCTCATCGAGAAAGAAAAGCTCGGTCCAGCAGTCGGGCTGCATCACTTCCCTGTGCCTGCCCCTGAAATCGAGCATGCAGGTGATCCATGCTTTCAATTTGTAAGGGCTGATAATTTCCTGTTCATGGTTGTGTATTACACCCCGGTTGCCCAGCCATTGGCCACGCTCAGTTGTTCTGATGATTTCTCCAAAAGGATCTACACGATTTTGCAGCATGCCTTTCAAAATTAAGGAAGAACGTTTCCTTTTAGGAGTAATTATCAAATGAATTTAGTGGAGATCAGCTCTGAACTCAGTACTACCCCACCCTTTTTCCTAAATATTTCATAAAGCAAAAAATAGATTTTGCAATTACGACAATTGTCGTACATTTGACTTACGAAACAAATCGTACATGGCTCAACAAGAAACAATTAAAGCAACAGAGGCCGAACTGGAGATACTGAATATACTCTGGGCGCGGGGACCGGCCACTGTACGTGAGGTGCACGAAAAGCTGTCACTGACTAAGGATACGGGCTATACTACGACGCTGAAGGTGATGCAGAATATGCTGGAAAAGAAGTTGGTGAGCAGGAACGCAAACAGCAAGATACACGTATACACAGCTATCGTTGATAAAGAGCAAGCACAGGGACAGATGGTGCAAAAGATGATCGACAGCATGTTCAACGGGTCAGCAATGCAACTGGTGATGCAGGCCCTGGGAAATCATAAGACGACAAAAAAGGAACTGGATCAAATAAAAGAATACCTGGAACAGAAAAAGAGTAAAAAGTAAGCGACTCATAGATCGCACAAAAAGTATAAAACAGTCACCCTAAAAATATTTGCTATGGCAACCTGGATTCAATCTTTATCGTGGACACTGATCTATGCACTGGGGCAGGGTTTTGTGGTATACGGATCATTATGGCTGGTGCTGAAACTGGTCCCCGCATCATCGAACACCAAATACCATTTGTCTTTATCGGGGCTTACCATTTTGCTGGGTTGGTTTGTCGCTACGTGGTGGCACCAGTTTCACATACTTGCGCTGGCGAACGAGCAACTGCTGGTCAGCGGGGCGCAACACACCATTTACCTTTCCAGGCCATTGGCTGGTTCAGCGATCGCAAACTACAGTAGATATCAGACGCTGTTATCGTCTGTGCAAATGCTATCGCCCTGGCTCTCGGCGTTCTACTTTGCCGGATTGTTGTTTATGCTGGTGCGCATGTCGGGCGGAATACTGCAGTTGTCTTCGCTTAGAACGAAAGGAATTTCGCCGGAGGATGCAGCACTCAATGACTTACTGAACAGGTTAAAGAAACAACTGCACATTGAAAGCGGCGCACAACTTTTCATCTCGACAAAAGCCCAGGTGCCCATGGTTATCGGCTTGCTGAAACCTATAATACTGATGCCTGCAGCAACGATCGCGCAGCTCAGCGCGGAACAGCTGGAGACAATTTTACTACACGAACTGGCGCACATAAAACGGCACGACTACCTGGTGAACATACTACAGACGATCGTTGAGACCATTCTGTTTTTTAATCCTTTTGTATGGCTGATATCAGGTATTACCCGCAGGGAGCGGGAGCACTGCTGCGACGACCTAGTATTTCAACATACAGAAGAACCGCTTTTTTATGCCACGGCGCTTGCCACCCTGGCGAGCGATGATGAAAATGCTGCCCAACTTGCGGTAGCTGCTTCCGGACAATCAAACCATTTGTTTAACCGAATTAAAAGAATCATGGAAATGAAAAAGAATCCCTTCAGCTACAGCAGGATGGTCGCTGCCATCGTTATTATCGCTACTATCACCTGTTCGGCAGTACTGCTCACACCGTCGTTTGCCAGGACAAAGAAAGAAAAATCTGAAAAGACGCCCGTATCGGCTGTCAAGCCCGGTCAACCGGCAGCGGTTGCCACGCAGGCTACTCCGACTGCGCAGCCTGTGGCGAGGGCAAAAAAAGACAAACCCGCGAAGACAGGCACGGAAGTACCTGCTGCAACCGAACCTGCTCCATTTGACCCCGACAAACAAGATGCCAATCAACTGGTGCAGCGCCTCCTTGCAGACCGACTTGTAGACGAGGGTATGGGCTTTGTGGTGGAGAAAAAAGCGGACAAACTATTCATAGATGGCAAGCAGCAGCCGGATGAGGTTGCCAGCAAGTACCTGAATGGCATCCAGCAAACAGATCTGAGTGTACATGTATTCTCATTCCGCGAAAGACTACAGATGCACCCGGGGGCGGGTATTATGGAACTTATTATGCCGGTGACCACATCGGCGGGCTGTGTACAGTATACGCCTCCTAAAAAGCCGGGCTGCTAATACGGAATATGCACGCTGTTGCTGCAAGGCTAAACGACCTTTCATAGGATATTCGGTTCTATGCAGTGCGTTTTTGCCGGCCGAATATCTAATCCATACCAACTAACGAAATGAATAAGCTTCGCTTGCACTACATCTTCCTTTTGTTATCATTGATGTTAACTACCTCTTGTGATGGGCAGGGCCAGCCGAAAACGATAGTTACCCGGCATCCAAAGCTTTTTAAGACGCTGAGTACTAACGAGTATGCCAATATTCATTGTGGATTGATGGATAAAGCCGGAAATCTATGGTTCGGCACAACGGGAGAAGGTGTTTATCGTTATGATGGAAAGTCCTTTACAAATTTTACGGAAAAAGATGGCCTTTGCAATAATATTGTATGGTCCATATTAGAAGATAAGGCTGGCAACATCTGGTTCGGTACTGATGCCGGCCTCTCCCGCTACGATGGAAAATTTATGGCTATTATTCCCATCGTGGTTGAGCGCCAAAGCTATTTCCCCGGTACCGGTTCAGCCGGGGCTTTTCTTTCCACGAGTAATGCAGTATGGAGTATGTTGCAGGACAAAAGCGGCAAACTTTGGTTTGGCACAAAAGAGGGGGTCTATTGT
>CAINOM010000760.1 GCA_903851455.1 uncultured Bacteroidota bacterium
AGGCGCTGACAACCGTCCCGTTGATAATGAGGTTCTGTACCTGGAACGTGCCGGTTGTGCTTGATGAATTAAAACCGTAGACGCGAAACTTAATTGTTCCGGAAACTGTAACCGATGTACTCCATGTGCCGGTGCTGGTAGTGCCACATGGCCCATTGTTTGGCGCCTGGTTGGCGCCCTGGTCCACCCATGTGGTGCCGCCATCTATGCTGTAAGCCAGCCGAACACTGGCCGGGCCGGAAGATGATCTTCTCAGGTCAACGCTGAAACCTGTCACGGCGAGGTCGTACCCGCTGTTGGCTGTCGCAGTCACTTCAATAGCCGGCAACCCGGAAGAATAGGTAGTAACACCCGTAAAACCCGCCGAAGAAAAGCCGGTGCCACAGGGAGCGCCGGGAGCGGAAGCGCCGTTTACCCGAACCAACGATGTACCCGTAGCATTGGTGGCAACGGAGTTCAATACCCCGGAGGAATTAGTTGTGTATGATAATACCTGGGAGTAAGCCGTGCCAAATGTTACGACAAAAAGAAATACCAGTAAAAAGAAACGCTTTGAAAATGAGCTGTAAAATTTCATGCAAGCCGTAGGTTATGAAGATAAATACCTGCAAAGGTACAGGAAGTTGAAATTCAGTTTATTATCAAACTATTACGTTTCGATTACGTACATTTTCTGCTTTCGCTGTCCCTACCACTCGCTGTGGGTCGGATTATTTCGTGAGGTTTGTAAACCGGGCAGAGTAAGGCCGAATCTAATGCCGGAATTGCGCCCCATGTAGCTATCCCATGACTGTACAAAATCTATACGAAGCACACGGACTAGCTTCCAGCCAATGTTATCTATGCCGATAAAGGCCTCTGTGTAGTAAAAATTCTGGCGGGCGTAGAATGCATTGCCGCCAAACACCAGGTAGTAACGCGCCTGCCGCAGCAGCGGTATCTTATTGCTCAGCAGTCCGTTCAAGTGATATTCTACGTGGGCTTCGCCATATATAGGCTCTTTGTTACTAAAGTCGTAATACTGCGCCATCTGGAAGCTCTGCATATATGGTGCTGCATAGCCGACGCCCCTATTACCATAAAGATGCATCAGATCTGGTATGGCCACATAGTTAGCGTTCAGGAAGCCACCGCAGCCCACATTGTATTTCAACAGTCCAAAAAGCTTTAGTGATACATCATCGTGGATCATAAAGCGCCATTTGTCGAAATTGGAAACGCTGTTGCCTATGCCGGGAACCCCCTTGTCGTAGGTAAGGGTTAGTCTGGGCCACGAGCTGCCGTTGGCAACTTTGTAGTCGGGAAACTGTGTATAGGTAAAACCGGGTTTGTAAGAAACGGAAGCATGCAGTAAAGCAGCGTCATTGACCACCCAGGCTGGTGCTACCGCCTTTAAGTGGGCCGGCAAATTCGAATCAAATGGCAGATCACCCCACCGTGCAAACACAAAGTCAGTAGAATTTTCAAGCGGTATCCTATGCTGGTAGGATGCTTTTACAAACCAGTTTAGCCCATTGCCGTAGTTGCGGCTTACGAAGGCAGAACCCTCGTATCGCTCGTATAACTTCAGGTCGTTCTCCTGGTAAAACAGCGCTGTATAAGTATTGAACCAGGGCGATACAGAGTTATCGGGATCATACTGAAAAACGTACTTGCCACCCTCTATACCGTACATCCATGACCGGCCACGCCATGCCCTGTCCCTATCGGTATAGAAGAGCCTTCCGATCGCATTGAAATGGGTGTTGCTAAATCCGTATCGCACAGCAGCATCCCCTTCCAGGTATTTGCCGGTATCAACCATGTGCAGCCATTTCAGCTTAGGGGCTATGTTGAAACCCTCTACAATATTGTAATTGATGATGTTGGGCTCTGCAAGCCCCAGCAACAGGCTATTGATCGAATAAGTGTTCTTATTTTCTTTAGCGTCATAACTATAGCCGGAAAGAGCGAAGCCGACGGGCTTAAACTTGTTCCGCTTGCGTCGCATAGAATCCAGGTGTTCGGGGGTGTTGAACCTTTTATTGAGACTGTCCTTCATCACAAAGTCACGCTTTTCATCGTGCTCCAGCGGTATGGGCCGGTTATTCCAGTAAGAGGTGTCTTTTTTGTTAGCAGTCTTATCGTAGATGCTGATGATCTTATCAGCAAATACAGAATCAGGAATGGGCTCATTTACTTTTTGATTATTATATACCGTCACCCCGCTTGCAGTGATGTCGAACCCAAGGAGGTTTATGGTAAAATAGATGAGCTGGTTCTTTATGACCCAGTTATCTTTTTCCAGGGGCAGATAGAGCTGGTCGACCTTCAGCGTATCAACGATATCCATGCCCGACTGCTTTGCCAGGGTCATGTTCAGGCTGTGGATGGCCCACTCATCGTCTACGATATATATGGTGCCGTTGAAGCACGGTTCATAATTGCGTTTCTGGATAACCTGTATCTTATAGATGGTCTTGCCTTGCTCCACGATCTCGCCCAGCAGCTTGTACTTATAGTAGTTGAGGGCGTTGTCGCTTATGGGGGAGATAAAGCCACGGGAGTTGTTCCTGAAAACATTTACGTTATTATCGTAAAAGGTGATCACCGATGGAAATTGTGAAAAGCCTAATCCGCTGTTGTTACCGCTCTCGTGCACCGAATGGATCACTGTCTTCTTCCTGTCGCCATCGGAATAGTAGTCAGCTTCTTCTTCTGTCAGGTACAGTACTCCTTTACCTACGCTATCTATGGCATCGGTCTCGTCCTTCACCTTCTGCCCCATGAACTTCTCCGGCATCTTCCGCGAGCGGGCTACGCCTTTCAGGTAAATAGAGGTTTGAAAAGATTGTACCTGGTCGAGGTGGAATTTTCTTTTTTTAATAGCATTACGAATGATCGCATAAGCAGGATCTTCAGCAGATGCATGCACTACTACCTCCTTCATATCCACACTTTCATCCTTTAAAACGAAAACGTGTGTAACAGACTCATCGCCGGTGATGGTGAGATTAAAAGTTGCTTGCTTATACCCGATATACTGACATATGACTTTATAAAGACCGGGAGCAACCGGCAACTCAAAGTCACCCTTACCGTTGGCGCTTACGCCTACCGTTGTGCCCTGCACATAAATAGTAGCATACGGCAGCGGTTCGCCTTTTTCGTCGGTAACCTTTCCTTTGAGCACACCTGCCAGACCATAGTATGGGAGCGAAATGACGATAAGTAGAATAAGTAGTTTCAGTTTGGTCATAACAGGTACAAGGCCGGAGCTAAAACTACATCGCACGGAGACAACAAAATGTTACATTTTTTATAAAAATATACTCAGCCTACTTCTTACTAAAGAGGCCGTGAAGCTGTGCGTCTATTTTGCGCACCACATCAGCAAGGTCTTCTTCTTTGTCGGCGAAGTTGCAGTTATCTACATCTATTACTAAAAGCGGGCCATCAGTGTACTTATCGATCCACTTATTGTAAAAACCGTTCAGGCGCTTCAAATAGTCGAGACGTATATTTTCTTCATATTCCCTGCCACGCTTCTGTATCTGGTCCACGAGGGTCGGCAGAGAAGCTTTGAGATAGATCATCAGGTCCGGGGCTTGTATCAATGGCTTGAGATGCTCGAAGAATGACGCATAATTTTCAAAGTCGCGCTTGGTCATCAGGCCCATGTCGAAGAGGTTGGGCGCAAAAATGTAGGCATCTTCGTATATGGTGCGATCCTGGATCACAGTGTCTTTACCATTCCTTATGTCTGTAAGGTTTTTGATACGGTGGTTGAGGAAGTATATCTGCAGATTGAAAGACCAGCGGGGCATATCCTCATAAAAATCTACGAGGTATGGGTTATGTTCTATGTCCTCAAAATGTGGTTCCCATTTATAATGCTTGGCAAGCATACCGGTTAAGGTGGTTTTCCCTGAGCCAATATTGCCGGCTATAGCTATGTGTTTGGTAATGGACTTTGGAGGCATGTATTAAAAGTAAAAAGTAAAAATTCAAAAATCAAAAGTAATGTAAGATAAATAAACGGTTTGAGGTTAATAATAATTTATACCGATCCTTTTCCTGGCACCGTCAATGGTTTGCGAGGCACTGGCACGTGCCTTTTCGGCTCCTTCTTTGAGTATCTTTCTCAGCAAGGTTTCATCCTGCTGCAGTGAGGCAGCACGCTCGCGTATCGGGCGCACAAAGGCCGCCATATCTTCAGCAAGCTGCTTCTTCATATCACCATAGCGGATGTTGCAATTGTTGAATGCATTGCGGAAGCTATCTGTCACCTCCTGCTTAGAAGTTATCTGCATCAGCAGGAAAAGATTCTGAATATAATCGGGCATAACTGAATTAGGCTCGGTAGGGCCAGCATCTGTTTTTGCTTTCATTATCTTCTTCCGTATGGTGTCATCATCGTCGCTTAGGTAGATGGTGGCGTTCACATTCTCGCTTTTGCTCATCTTCCCTACCCCATCGAGGCTCATGATCTTTACAGTGTCCTGGTTGAACCGGAATACCTGTGGCTCCGGGAAAAACTCTCCGTAGCGGGTATTGAAGCGATGTGCGAAATTACGCGCCATCTCCAGGTGCTGCTCCTGGTCTTTGCCTACCGGCACCTTTACAGCGCGATGAATGAGTATATCCGCTGCCATAAGCACGGGATAAGTAAGAAGCCCTGCATTTACATTGTCTGGCTGGCTGCGCACTTTTTCTTTGAATGTAGGCACCTTTTCCAACTCTCCAACATAGGCCATCATGTTGAGCATCAGGTATAGCTCGGGTATCTCCGGCACATCGCTTTGGGCGTACAGGGCTACTTTTTCGGGATCAAGGCCGCTGGCTATGTTTTCTGCTACTACGCGAAATACATTTTGCTTGAGGTCCTTGGGGTCTGGATGAGTGGTAAGGGAATGGTAGTCGGCGACAAAGAAGTAGCAATCATGCCCTTCCTGCATTTTCACATAGTTCTGTATAGCGCCAAAATAATTACCGAGGTGCAGATGCCCCGTGGAGCGGATGCCGCTCACTACTATCTCCTTACTCATGCCGCAAAGATAATGGGATAATACTTGCAACGGAAATAAGAAACAACAAGGATTTTACCAGTAAAAGGCACTACTGCTTGACAAATTTCCGGACAACAGTATCGTTGATCTTAACGAGATAAACACCAGGCGGAAGATCTGCAACGTTTACCTCTACGTTCTCACTATTGTACATCCCATTTGATACTATCTGTCCGAGGAGATCAGTGATGGTGACGTTATTTATTCGATTTGATGAGGAAATCGTAAGGGAGGTGGTTGCGGGATTGGGATAGATGTCATAATGAATCACTGGAACCTGAGTATTAGGGACACCCGATGGGGTTGGCGCGACATAAGTGCCACATGACTGTCCAGACTTTTCAACATAAATTAAAGTCGTCTGATAAACGATATCATTGCCAACATCGTACAAATAATCATTAACCTCGCCAAACCCGGTCTTGAATGTTTTTTGCAGCCCTGAACTTTCGAAAAAAAGATCCTCCCATTGGTTGCCAACTATTTCACTCTGAAAAAGTTCATATAGTGGGCTTTTGATGCAATAACTTGTATCCTCAGGAAAGTAATAACGAAAAGTGATTTCCTTGTACTCCTCGGGCATTAGTGTCGTGTCAATTAACGCGGTATTGTAAAAAGTCAAAGAAGAGTTTACCGGAATAATATCATAGGTGTTATGCGGCGTCGAATAATAATAAGCCAGCGGATTATAGTGTTGGCTTGCGTTCCAACCGGAGCAGGTATAAGACACGCTATCTGCGAAAAATGTCTTTGTAGCAAAAGAGTCCAAGTAATACTGATAGGGATTACTACTCTCAACAGGAGCAGATCCGCAGGGTAGACATAATGCTGGTTCATAAACACTATATTCGAAAATATCCCCTGGGCTTCGATCATTCAGTTGGATGATACTCGGATCGATAAAATCCGTTAGGGAAAAGATCGAGTTTGATTTTTTTGGCCAATAGTTAACGATCGCATCTAAATAATAATCGAGCCCCTGCTGGAACGGAGTATCCGGCGCATGATAAGGAAATGTATAAAGATCAAATATCTTTACAAATCCATTGTTCTTGCTCAGGATGATGTCAAAATCATTAAGTGAGTCAGTAACGTTGATACCAGCACTGTTATATGAGAGAATGTGGATCCGCTTTATTGAGTCAAGCATACCGGAAACAGTCATTGTATCTACTGAATGAACACTGGCGGTATAGTAGTGAGATGTTGTATCATTATAAAATATCCAGGTATCTCCCGGATGGGCTTGTGTGTTGATAACAACGGTGTCGCCCCAAAGGTTATCAAATAAAAACGTTCCGTCATCTTTCTGAACCACCCGCTTCCCTAACCAACTGCCACCAGTCGAATCTAACAGAGCCAGTCCGCCGGGCATATACCCATAACGACCGCGTGGTGTATGGTATGGATAATAAATAAGATCACTGCCACTGGTTCGCACAGAGTCTATCCGGATGCCACGGAGATAACCGTTGGCATTTGTGAAATAGTGCTTTACTCCGCTTTGCAGGCATTGATAGTTTTGTCCAAAGCAGGCGTAGCCGGAGATCACAAATAATAGAAATAGATACCTTTTCATAGGTCTGTGGATTTATTCTTTCACAAACTTCCTGGTTTCATAGCCGTTTATCTTAACAAAGTACAATCCCGCAGGCAGGGCGGAGACATCTATCTCTAGTTTATCCTGGGAATAGTTGCCGGTAAGAAATACCTGGCCGAGCAGATCACAAACGGCGACTTCATTGATCCCTCCTGTAGAAACGATATTCAATTTGTCATGGGCTGGATTTGGGAAAATATTAATCTCGTTGCTTGTCGGGTTCACATTTTTAACCGCAGCTGCGATGAGGCGTGCAAAACCACCACACTCATTACCGCTTTTATCAATGTAGATATACGATTTCTGTCTCCAATGGTCTAACGTATAATTGTAATCGTAGATACCGGTTTGTCCATAACCTATGCCGTAGGAGTAATTCGTTATTGGCATCATAGCATTCATGTCCCCTTCTAGAAATTCGCCCTTGTAGTCAACATTTACGACATAGATATCTGCGGAACAAGGGCTGGATCCCGGGTCACCCTGCAGAATGGTTGAGTCGTGGAAGTAATTATAAAAATAATACGAGCCCCATTCCTCCGGCAATTTATTAAGGTCGAACAACTGCGAGGTATCTGCATAAATTCCGGAGGTACCATGCCCGGCAGAAAAAGTAGTAGTTGTTGATAAGCCAGACACTGAAAAGTCTGTGGTATTTGTATGTTCGGTAGTTGTGTAGAATGTCGAATAGGCACC